>NZ_JBVVQB010000004.1:0-238460 GCF_055811775.1 Mesorhizobium sp. WSM4844
GTGGGGGAGATGTCCGGCAGGACAGAGGGGGCGCGAAGGATCACTACAGATCAGCATTTATCCTGGGCCGCTGCATATCCAAAGGGTCTGCGCCGCGTCGCTTCGCTCCTTGCTCCGCCCCAGGATGACGAAGGCGCAGAGGAACTCTAGTCTCCGACGCGCTGCAGCGTGCCGAGATTGTTATCGTTGAGAAACTCTATGGTCATGGCCGACGCCTTGCCGTCGGGGCCGATGTCGAAGCCTACGCCCGAGGGCCTGTCCGGCGTCTCGGCGTCCGGGAAGGTCAGGAAGAGGTCGCCGTCGAAATGCTTCAATGAATAGGACCGGGCGCCGGCCGGCCCGACCTTGAGCACAAGAGCGTCTCCCGCAGTCGACACGACCGCATCGCCGATGAAATCGTTGAAGTAACGGCCTGCATAGGCACTGGCTGGCCGGGCCGGACTTGCCGGAGACGGTGGCGCGGCATAGGTGGCCTTGGCCGCCGCGATTGCCGGGCCGAACAGGCTCGCATAGGCATCGTCCCATGCCTTGACCCAGTCCTTCTCGACCCTTCCGTCAAAGGCGAGATCGGCGAAGCTTTCGGACAGGCCTTCCGGCACGCCTGTCGAAAAGGCATTGGCGACGATGACGATGCCAAGCTTCTCCTCCGGGAAGAGCGTCACCAAGGTGCGGGCGCCGACGCTGAAGGCGCCGGCATGGCCCCAGCTCAGGCCGTGACGGCCGAATTCGACATTCCAGCCGAGGCCGTAGAAGGACGTGCCGCCTGAGACGGGGTTCTTGCCGCGCGCCATCAGCGGAACATGCGTCTGGTCCAGCGCATCGGCCTTAATGAGCGTCTCGCCGGCATAGACCCCATTGCCGAGCACGAGGCGCACCCATTGCGAGAGATCGCGCGCCGTGGAGCTGACACCGCCCGCCGGCGCCTGCGCATCCGGATCGCGCTTTACCTTCGCGGCCCAGACGCCGTCGATCTTGACGTGGAGCGCAGCGCGATTGGCATGCTTGATGAAGTCCGCATGACGGGAGCTGGTCGAAACCATTTTAAGCGGCCGGTAGAGTTTCTCCTCGGCGACCTCTTCCCAGGACTTGCCCGTCGGCTTCGCGGCCGCGACGGCACCCTCGGTCAGTCCGAAATTGCTGTAGGAGTAGCCGGCGCGAAAGCTCGACGATGGCGACACGAACCGCAGACGACGCAGGATCTCCGCGCGATCGTAGCCAATGTCCTCAAGATCGTCTCCGGCGGTGCCGGGAAGCCCGCTGCGGTGCGAAAACAGGTCGCGGACCGTGAGTTCACTGGTCGGATAGGGCTCGGCGAGCCGGAAGGCCGGATCGAGATCGACTATTTTCGTATCCCAGGAAACGATGCCCTCGCTGACCAGCGCCGCCACTATCGTTGCCGAGACCGGCTTGGAGAGGGAGGCAATCTGGAACACCGTGTCGGCGTCGACGGTCTCCGACTTGCCGGCCTCGCGATGCCCGAACCCCTTGAGAAAGACCACCTCGTCGCCATGCACGACCCCGATGGCGAGACCGGGTACGGCACCGTCCGCGACGACACCTTCGGCGAGCAGTTCGAGCTTCGACAGGGCGGCAGTGATCCGGTCGGGCGTAAGGCTGTCGGCCGACGCCGCCTGCGGCGAAAGCACCATGACGGCGATGAAGGCCAACGTCCCCCAACGGCGGAAATTCCGACCCAACCCCACGCTCGAGCTCCTCCCCTGCAAGCACTGTCATACTACAGGCCGACGCAGGGAAGGCCAGCCCTAGCCTGCGCGATACAGCAAGTCCGCTGCGCGACGCCAAGCGGCCATCCCCCGGAGCCAACCGGTCAAAAATATCGAACGGACCATCGCACGGCGGCGACGACCGTCATGAAGAACCCGACGACAACAGCGATGAGAGCACGATAGCGGCGTCGAGCCGGTCGGACCAATAGTTGAAGGTCGCGTCGACGATCGTCGCCAAGACCTTGTCGGACCCGATCCATTCGCCAACGATCGCGCCGATCACCGCGGTCGCATCGCGGCGGTAAGCCGCCGGAGGCGGCGCCTAGTGGTGAAAGCCTGACGCTTGCTACCCGACGCGTAGGGCAGCTCAGGGTGGAAAGCGGAAATTAACATCTACGGGAGAAGCTCCCTGAAAGTGGCTGACAGCGGGTTTTGGGCCAAGATGTTTCTTGCATCGCTAGGCCGGTGGCATCCCATCCGGCTTTGTCTTTACGGGTTTCTGGCTGCGGCCTTCCTCGGGGCGCTCTACTGCTTTGCTCCGTTCGACAGTGACCCTCAAGGTCGGATTTTCAGAGGTCTGCTGGCAATGTATGCAGCCTACCTCTGTACCGTCGCGGTGATTATTCCGAACCTGCGACGACAAGGCGATGAACCCTACAGCCAGTTGCTTTCGCGGTTCGCTCGAATTCGTGGTTTTGATAGGCAGCAAGCGCTCTCCTTCGAAAAAAATTGGTTTGCGGTAACAGCCTGTTTCACCGGACTGTCATTCCTAATCCCACTATATGCCCTGTCCAAAATCATATTGAGTTGGTCCGAGATTGGCTGGTCCGATGTAGTCGGCTCTACGCTTGGTATGCTGGTTGGGCTCGTATTCGTGGGCGACTTCTACTTCCTGCTGCGGAAACGGTCGGCCCATAGATGAACACCTTGGAAGAGCACCTCTGTTCGTCCGCAAAGGGTCGGTTCTTGCCGTCCACCGGCACCAAGCGTCAGACTTTCACCACTAGGTTCTGTTGACAAAGTGCATCGGAAGACAGGCCATAGTTCCAGCACATTTTGCTAAGCAGGCTGGCATGGGACGTGAGTTCATCCATGACGCTGGCAAAGCGCTTCTCAGTTTTCGTTTTTTTGTTGCATAGGACTTTCTACGCCCGAACGCGGGTCCGGTCATCACCTGCCAATATAGGCGGCTAGTTCGTCCGGCGTCCCATTTGGGAAGGCCTGTTTTAGAAAATTCAAGAACGCCGACACTCGCGCGCTGAGTAGCCGCCGAGATGGGTAGAGCGCCCATAGAGCGATCTCGGGGCCGTCGATATCCCCCCATAGTACCAGCGTGCCGTCAGCCAAGTCGTGGGCCACCAACGAAATGGGAAGACGTGCTGCACCGACGCCGGCTCGCACCGCATCCCGGACCATGATGAGCATCGACAAAGCGAGGACAGGCTCGATTGCAATTGTTGACCGGCCACCTTGTGTCTTCACGTGCCATGTTTGCCGATCGCCCGCCCAGCGCGCGACGCCAGGAGCGGCGAGTCCACCACTCGCGCGAGGAAGGCCAGGGCTCGCCACTACGACCAGGCGGTCGCGGAGAAACGCCCGTCCAACCAGGCTTTCGTCGGGATCTGGATTGACTCGGATTACCAGATCGTAGCCTTCCTCGATCATGTCAACAGGCCGATCCTCAGTCGTAACCTCCAGCCTCACCTCCGGATATTTAAGGGCAAACCCCGCAGCAATCCTCCCCATTGCGGTCTGAGAAAAAAGCAAAGGTGCGCTAATCCGTAATCTGCCCCTGGGTCTCTGACCGCCCGAGGCAATCGCCGAAGCCGTCTCGTCCAGTTCGGCAAGCAGCGCCCCTGTCCGCTCGAAGAGCGCCCGTCCTTCTTCGGTGAGCTTCAGGCTACGCGCACCCCGTTCAAACAGGCGCAGATCAAGGCTGCTTTCCAATTCTCCAACGCGCCGGGACAGGGTCGCCTTAGGCCGGCCGGTGGCCCTTGCCGCTTTGCCGAAACCACCGTGGCGGGCAACGAGATTAAAATCGGCGAGGGCAAGAAGATCCATGTGTGTTCCACCAGCGAGACGATGCGTCTAAAATTTCAGCCTGTTGGACGCTCAGTGAGCCACACATATTGGCCGTGTCAAGCAACCCAACAGGAGAAATTTCATGACCATTCTCGTTACCGGGGCCACAGGCAATATTGGCCGCCAAGTCGTCGAACACCTCGTCAAGCGCGGCGCTGATGTACGTGCTCTCGTCCGCGATCCGTCGAAAGCCAACTTCCCGGCAGGCGTATCCGTCGTGCAAGGCGACTTTCTTGATGTCGATTCGCTGCGCAAAGCCATGTCTGGAGTTTCCACTCTGTTCCTTTTGAACGCCGTAGTTCCGGACGAATTCACCCAAGCTTTGGTCGCGCTGAACGTCGCCCGATCGGCCGGTATCGAGCGGATCGTATATCTGTCGGTGATCCACGCTGACGGCTACGTGAACGTGCCCCATTTCGCTGGCAAGTTCGGCGTCGAGCGAATGATCGAGCAGATGGACTTCAAGGCTACGATCTTGCGCCCAGCTTACTTCATCCAGAACGATCTGATGATCAAAGACGTCATCACCGGCTATGGCACCTACACAATGCCGATCGGCGACAAGGGTCTCGCCATGATCGACGTCCGTGATATCGCCGAGATCGCCGCCCTTGAGCTGCTGCGCCGTGAACAGGCCGCAGAGCCGCTTGCGATCGACTGGATCAACCTCGTCGGTCCAGAGACACTGACTGGGGCGGATATCGCCGCCATCTGGTCAGACGTGCTCGCCCGCCCGATCAACTACGGCGGCGACAATACCGAGGATTTTGAGCAAAATCTCAAGCAGTTCGTGCCCGCCTGGATGGCCTACGACATGCGTCTGATGGGCGAGCGCTTCTTCACCGACGGGATGCTGCCTGGGGCCGGCGACGTCGAGCGCCTGACTGCCCTGCTCGGACGTCCACTGCGCCCATATCGAGCCTTCGCCTCGGAAACCGCTGCCTCCGCCTGACGGAAGCGCAGCCCCTGTCTGATCACAAGGACTGTCATCATGATTTATTCAACTGCCACAGTTCCGGTGAACCCGGAAGGCGAAGTCCCATTGACGCGCGCTCAAGTGTGGAAGGGTCTCGAGCTGAAAGCACGCGACGCCCGCTTGTTCCTTGTCACGGGTCTCTGCACCCGTTGCGACGTTGTGGAGGAAAGCGCTACCCACTTCGTGCGTGAGGCCACGATCGGTGGCCACGACCTGCGCGAAATCGTCACGCTCGAGCCGGAAAGCAAGGTCACCTTCTTCCAGGCATCCGGTCCGCGCGAGGGAGCGATTGTCAACGAACTGTTCGAAGATGGAGAAGGCGCACTGCAGCTTCGCTTCTACTGCTACATTGGCCTGCGCGGCAAAGAGCCAAACGGTCGCGAGGAGCAGGCCGAGCAGGCTCAGTTCGCCAGCGAAAACGGCTACAAGGCCGCCCTGCTGTCGACGCTGAAGCGGACCCGCGAACTGCTCGCAGCGGGAAAGCTCTAATCATCGCCAGAAACACAAGCAACAGGGCGGCTCTCAAGGAGGCGCCCTGCCTTCGCGGGAACAAATGATGCTACGTCCGTCGCCGACGCGTTCAGCCGCCTCTAACGGTATCGAACCGACCATCGCTCAGCGGCGACGACGGTCATGAAGAACCCGATCGACAACAGCGATGAGAGCACGATGGCGGCGTAGAGCCGGTCGGACTGGTAGTTGAAGGTCGCCTGGATGATCAGCGCGCCGAGACCTTTGTCGGAGCCGATCCACTCGCCGACGATCGCGCCGATCACCGCGGTCGCTGAGGCGATCCGCAGCGAAGCGAAAAGCATTGGCAGCGCGCGCGGCAGGCGCAGGCGCCAGAATACCTCCCAGCGCGTCGCCGACAGCACGCGGAACAGCTCGTGCTCGCTGGGGCTCGCCGATTCCAGACCCCGGATCATGTTGATGAGCGTTGGGAAGAAACAGATCACCGCCGCGATCACGATCTTGGGCAGCATGCCGAGGCCGAAGATGAGGATGACGACCGGGGCCAGCGCCAGCACCGGGATCGTATTGAAGAACAGCACGACCGGAAAATAGGCCGCCTGCAGCGTACGGCTGTGAACGAAGACGATCGCCAGCAGCACTGCGGCGAGGTTGCCGAGCACGAAGCCGGAGAGCGCCTCGATGGCCGTCGGCCAGAGGTTCGACAGGAGAAGCGATCCGTTCCCGGCAAACACGCCCGCTATCGCGGTCGGCGTCGGAACGATGTAAGCGGGCACGCCGGCGAGCGGCAGCAGGAATTGCCATGCGAGAATAAGCGAGCCGGCGCCGAGGATCGGCAGCGCAGCCTGTGCGAATGGCGAAAGCGCGCCCTGGTTCACGACGCCGCTCCGAGGGCGGAGCGCATCCTGGCCATTGCCGCGACGATCGCCGGATCCTCGCGCGAGCATCTGTTGTCCGGCCCCTTCAGCGGACGAAGGTCGTGGTCGGCGACGATCCGGCCGGGATGGGCGGCAAGCACGATCACACGCTGTCCGAGATAGACCGCTTCGGCAATGGAATGCGTGACAAACAGCACGGTCGTTCCGGTCCGCCGCCAAAGGTTCAGCAGTTCGTCGTTGAGGCGATCGCGGGTGATCTCGTCAAGTGCGCCAAAGGGTTCATCCATCAGAAGCAGACGTGGCTCGCCAAGCAGCGCCCGGGCGATCGCCAGCCTTTGGCGCTGTCCGCCGGAAAGCTGATGCGGCAGGCGCTCACTGAGGGCCGACAGTCCGACGAGTTCGAGCAGCTCGTCGGCCCGGTCGTCTATCATGCGCGACAGGCTGCGGCGGCCGACCTGGATCGGCAGCCGAACATTCTCGCGCGCCGTGCGCCACGGCAAAAGGGTCGAGTCCTGGAAGACAAAACCCACGCCGCGGCCGGAGCGCACCGCCGACGGCGTTTCGCCCATCACGCGTATCGTGCCCGCGAGCGGCGCCAGAAGATCGGCGACAACCCGCAGAAACGTCGACTTTCCGCACCCCGAAGGCCCGAGGATCGACAGGAACGTCCCGGCCTCGACTGTCAGTTCGAGGCCGGAGATCACCGTCACGGGCGAGCGCCGGCCGGGATAGCCGACGTCGAGCCCGGAGGTTTCGATGGCCGGCGCGGCCATCAAGAGGCGGGCGCGCCGAGCTTCGGCCGTTCAGCCGCCGTGAGTTCGAGAAGCTTCGTCGTATAGACGTCCTCGGCCTTCGGCCTGCCGTTCGGGTATTGGCCAATCTGGTCAAGCAGCGCGATCTGGCTCTCGATCGAGGCAGGATCGAAGGTGCCCCATCCATCCTTTTTCGTGTTGTCGTCGAACGACAGTTTCAGCACCAGGGGGATCGTCTTCTTTTCCCAGCCTGCGTCGATCTCGGGATAGGCCGCGACAAGCTTGTCGACCGCCTGCTCGGGATTGGCGTAGACCCAGCCCCACCCCTTGGCGACCGCGCCGATGAATTTCGCCAGGGTCGCGGAATCGGATTCGATGGCGCTGTCGGTCGCGAAGTAGACATTGGCATAGGACGCCAGGCCGAGCTCCGACAACAGCAGATCGATGCGATCGTCACCGACGACGCTGAGCGCCTGCGTGTTGGTGATCCAGCCGCCGATCGCATCGACGTCGCCACGAACCAGCGGCGCCTTGTCGAACCCGACATTGACGATGGTGACCTCGGAAGGGTCGATCTTGTTCTTCGCGAGCATCGCGTCGATGGCAAAGCGCGCGGTCGGCTGCGTGCCGATCCGCATCCCCTTCAGATCCGCAACCGACCGGATCGGCTTCTCCGGTTTCGACGTCAGCGCATAGGGCCCGGTGCGATAGCCGCAGGCGATGATCCTCACCGGAACGCCGCTCGCCCGCGCGGCATAGAGTTGAGGCGATTCGGAGAATTGGCCGAGCTGGGCGGCACCGGACACGACTGGCGGCACGGTGGCGGCGTTCGGCCCGCCGGGGCTGAACTCCACTTCAAGCCCGGCTTCACTGAAGTAGCCATTGGCGACGGCTGCGACGTCGCCGATCTGGCCGTTCGACATCAGCCAGTCATACTGGACGACGAGCTTGGCGGCTGCCGAGGCGCTGGCGCCAAACAGCTGAAGTCCCGGCCCGAAAGCCGCCAGGCCGGCGGCGCCGGCCTTCAGGATCGATCTGCGATTCCACTGCGATGCGTTCCCACTCATCTTCTTGCTCCTTTGTTGGACTGCTTGCATGCGGCGCGGCCCTTTCTTGCGAGGCCGTCGCGATCCAATCACACTTGCGTGTCGTGATAGTCGCCCGGTCCCGCGCCGGTCCAGGCATAGAGTTCCCACAGCGTCCCGTCCGGATCGTGGAAGTAGGCGCAGCGCGCGTTCCAGACATAGTCGCCGGGCGGCCCGACGAACGGCACGCCCTTGTCCGACAGTTCGGCGTAGAGCCGGTCGACCTCGCCGGCGCTTTCGAGTTCCATGGCGACGCATGCCTTGTGCGCCTGCTTCGGTGAGCGGACATTCGAGACGCCGCAGTGGCGATTGATGTGGTCCAATTGCCATGCAGCGAGCGTCACGCGCTCGGAATGAAAATCGACAAAGCCCTCGGCGCGGCGTCTGATCCGGTAGCCAAGCTTCTGCGTGTAGAAGTCGATGGTGCGGTCGATATCCTCTACGAGCAGGCAGATATCGGTGATTGCCTTGGTCTGCCCGAGCGACATGGTCATTTGCCTCGATTGATCGCGGTGAGCTCGACGCCTACGCGCGATGCGGCGCCTTCGATGTGCCGGCGCATCGCCTCGCCGGCAGCCTGCGGATCATGCGCGGCGAGCGCGTCGTAGATCCGCACGTGCTCGGCGACATTGACCTCGACCAGGTCGTGGAGCGGGTTGGTGAGGCGGGCATAGTGGATCGACTGGCGGATCTGCTCGCAGACGAAGGAAATGAAGGTGTAGATGTAACTATTGCCGGTCGCCCGGGCGATCGCCCGATGGAAAAGCAGATCGGCCTCGATGCTGCCATCCTCCCAGCGCTCCTCGCCGCCCATGCGGTCCAGCGCAGCCTTGATTGCGTCAAGATCATCGGATGTACAGCGCGCCGCGGCCAGCGTGGCGGACTCGGTCTCCAGGATGCTGCGCAGCTCGAAGAGCTGCTCCATGTTGCGCTGGTCTTTCAGCGCCTCACGGTCGATCCGGATGGCGGTCCGCTGTTCCGGCGCCATGACGAATGCGCCTACGCCCTGACGCGCCTCGATCATGCCATCGGCGCGAAGCTGCGCGATCGCTTCCCTGACAACATTGCGGCTGACGCCGAACTTGTCGGCGAGCTGGCTTTCGGTGGGGAGCCGGGCTCCCGGGATGATGTCGCCGCCCTCGATCTCGCGGCTCAGATGCGAAGCGACGCGATGCGGAAGCGCCTCGACGCTGCCGATGATGGACGAACGCTGCTTCATGCGGCTTTCCCCTACAAATCGCCCGGACCAGGCATGAGACACGCGGGATTGAACAGGCCTGCCGGATCGAAGGCTGCCTTGATCGCGGTATGAAGCTGCCGTTCGCGTTGCGACAGGCCGGCCCAGAACACGTGACTGCGGCTGCGACCGACGCCATGCTCGGCGCTGAACGAGCCGCCGAGCGCTCCGACCAGCTCGTAGAGCCGGGTCAAAACCGCCTGCCCCACGGTCCTCGCTTCGCCGGGGTCGCAATCGATGGGAGGCAGCACGTTGAAATGGATGTTGCCGTCGCCCGCATGGCCATAGGTCAGGGATGTCCAGCCAGGCCAGTCTCGCAAGACACACGCGCGTGCTTGCTCGATCAGCGTCGGCACCTGGCTGAGACGAACCGAGAGATCGGTGCGGACATGAAAGCCGCGCCGCGCCTGCCCCTCGACCAGGCCCCCGCGGATGGCCCAGAATGTGGCGGCCTGCGAGCGGCTTTGCGCGACGACGCCGTCCCTGATCAGGTCGGCCTCGAGGGCGCGCGCCAGCATCGTTTCAAGAAGGCCGCCGGCATCTATCCCTGGCCCACAGGCGAGTTCGACGATCGCGTGAACCGGACATTCTTGCGTCAGCGGCGAGCGCAGATTCGGATCGATGAGATGGACCAGCGGCAGGCACTCCTCGCCGATGACCTCAAACGCGCTGAGAAGGTCGGAGCAGAGATGTCTTGCCATCCGGAACAGCTCGCACGCCTGGCGGAAGCTGCCCAGTCCGACATAGGCGGTCTCGACCTGCGTCGACCGGGGCGAGAGCCTTACTTCGACGCCGGTGACGACTCCCAGCGTCCCTTCCGAGCCGATCATCAATTGCTTCAGGCTGTAGCCGCGATTGTCCTTGCGCAGCCCGTTCATGCCGTTCCAAAGGGTGCCGTCCGGCAGGACCGCCTCAAGCCCGAGCACCAGGTCACGCGTCATGCCGTAGCGCAGCACATTGATGCCGCCGGCATTGGTCGCGACATTGCCGCCGATCGTGCACGATCCCTGTGCGCCAAGCGCGAGCGGGAAGGTCATCTCGGATGCTTCAGCGGCGTCCTTGACGTCCTGCAGCACGGCCCCGGCATCCGCTTGCAGCGTGAAGTCGAGCGGGTCGACGCGGCGTATCCGATTGAGACGCTCGAGCGACAGTACTGCGTAGTCCGAATTGTCTGGAATGGCGCCACCGGCAAGTCCGGTATTGCCACCCTGCACGACGATGGCGATACCGCTCTGCGAGCACCATCTCACAAACGCCTGGACGTCTTCCACCGATCCTGGACGCACGATGAAGCGGGCACTTCCGCACCTGTCGCGGCCCCAATCGATGAGGTAGCGCTCCGCCTGGTGCGACTGGCCGTCTATCAGCGCATCACCAGCCAACTGCGCAGGCAGCTCAGCAATTGCGCCGGAAGCTTCGCGTTGAGAGGGGCGATCCGTGATCATCGGGTCAGATCATACGGTCATCCTACAACTTCGCAAGTCCTATTCTTCTCGATGCTCAAAGGCAGGACTGCACGGGCTGACACGCTCGACCGCCGCTGAACTGGGCCGTCGCGGCATCACCGTCAACGCGATCGCCCCCGGCTATTTCGCTACTGAGCTCAACACCGCACTTATGAGCGACGAGGCCTTCACCAAATGGGTCGAGGCACGAACCCCGGCGGGCCGCTGGGCCCAGCCTGAGGAACTCGGCGGAGCCGTGGTGTTTCTCGCCTCAGACGCTGGCGCCTACGTCAACGGCCATGCGCTGGCCGTTGACGGTGGGCTATCGGTTTCCCTCTGACCGGCGAAGTGCTTTTCAGAAAAAAATTTCAGCCAGGCAGCGCTGCGAAATCTGCGAAGACCGGCTGCGTTAGCCGATCCCATAGACCAGGCTCACGCGCCCATCTGTGAGCTGCTGAACCTGCCGCAGTTCAAGCCCGCGACGATTTTGCGTTGCTCCAAACAGCGCCTTCCCTTCGCCGACGAGCAGCGGATAGAGGATAAGCCGCAGTTCATCCACCAGCCCGGCATCGATCAGGCTCGCGGTCATTCGCGCACCGCCCATGAGATAGATATCCTTGCCCGGCTGCTGCTTGAGCGCAGCGATGTCTTCGAGGCTCCGCACGAAGCGCGTCTTTGGCCAGGCCGCCGAATTCATCGTGTTCGACAGCACATAATGCGCGGTCTGTTCGGCAAAGCGGGCCCATTCGAGCTCGGCCGGCGTCGGCAATTTGCCGGTCATCGGCAGCGGCTTGTCCGGCTCATTCTGGATCGCGCTCCAGTAGCGCTCGTAGCCGGCGTACATGACGCTCCCGAGCAGGCAGGCATCGATTTGCGGCGTCAGCCCGTACTCCTCCGACCACGCGTCGACCCAATCGGCATAACCCTCGGGTCCCTCCATCTTGCCGTCGACGGAAACCTTCATTCCGGTGATCAATTTGCGCATGACGTCCTCCATCGGGCTTGCGAAATGCAAGCACGTTTCATCGTTTCATCGTTGCTGGTGTGCGAGCCTCCAAGGCCGATGCCGGTGGAGGCTGGGCGGTGACTTCAGCCGACGCGATCGTGTCAGGCCGGCAGGCGGCGGTCGTATTCTTCCCGCAGCCGGCTCCAGCCCTCCCAGAAAGAGGTCGGCGTCTTTCCGGCGAGGCGGGCAGCCAGCACGTCGAGGTGCATGTGCCAGCCGGCGGTGACGTTGAGCTGGATTGCGCGTTCCGGCAGCCGGCGATGGATGACGGTGAGCAGCACATCATTGCCCTTCGGCTCCAGCAAGAAGGAAACCCCGCCGGTGTTTCCCCAGGTGATGGCAAGTTTGTAAGGCGGATCGAGTTCGGTGATCCGGCCCTCCATTCGATGCTCTTCGGGAAAGCCCGCAGGGCGCTGGCCGGGCGGATCGGTCAGCTCGTCGTTACGCCAGACCAATTCGAACGAGGTGCCGGCCTTCATTTCCATCTGGCCGGCAGCCATCCACTGCCGGCGCAGGTCACTCTCGGTGAGATAGGCCCAGACCCGCTCGATCGGGCCGGGCAAGAGCCGCTGGATGGTGAACGTGGCGGGCTCGGTCAGCTCGCCATAGGCTTCGATGGCTTTCATCTGGTTCATTGGTCGTCTCCTTCTTTTGAGGCGGGCGATTTCTCGGATTCATCCCTAGCTTTGCCTGCGTCCTGCTCGCGAAGCAGACGCTCGAGGACGTCGAGACGGTTGGTCCAGAAGCGCTCGTAGAAGCCGAGCCATTGGTGGGCGCTGGCCAGCGGTCCGGGTTCGAGGCGGCAAATATGTGTGCGGCCCCTCACCTCTCGACGAATAAGCCCTGCATTCTCCAGCGTCTTGATGTGCTTGGAGGCGGCCGCCAACGACATGGCGAAGGGTTCCGCCAACTGGCTCACCGTTCGCTCGCCGCCGGCGAGGTCGCGAAGCATGTGCCGGCGGGTGGCGTCGCCAAGCGCATGAAAAACCGCGTCGATCTGGGGCGTTTCTAATTCAACCATGTAGTTGAATATAGAGGCACGCTTTCGAATTGTCAACCGATTGGTTGAATGATCTTGGAAGGGAGTTCCACAGGCGGTCTGCGGCGATCGAAGACATTCGGCCAGTGCAAGGGCCGCGGACATGGTCACCGCGGCGGAAGCGGGACCTTCACTTGCCTTCGAAGAAAGTATGAATCGAGACTTCCAGCTTTTCGATGAGTTGAGGGTTATGGCAGCTTCCAGCCCAGATTAGGGCGTTCAGTCTCATATCCTTGTTGAGAAAGTTCATTTTCCGGGAATCAAGCAGGTATCCCGCGACCTCGTAGTGCCGTCCCTTGATAGCCTCGATAAGCGCGTTGTTTCTTCCGGTCTTGTCAGTAAGATTCACGTCGGCGCCATTCTCGACAAGCAACTTAACGACATCCAGATGCCCGTTCTTTGCCGCTTCAATAAGGGCCGTTCTGCCGTAGTAGTCGGCTCTTGCATTAATCTCTATTTCGGGATGTTTCATGAGGGCTAAAATAGGGGCGTAGTGGCCCTTGGCCGAAGCAAGGCTCAAAGGCGTGCTCTTCCATTTGTTTCTGGAATTCACATCGATTGCTGGGTGTTCGATCAACGCCTCGACCGCCGCGGTGCGGGCATTGAGGGCTGCGAGATGAAGGGCTGACCAGCCGCCGCCGTCCGCCTCGTTGATATTGGCGCCGGCCGCCAATTCCGCTCGAACGGCCCCCGCATCGCCGCTTTCTGCCGCGATCAGCAGATTCGACCAACCTCTCGCCCCTTCGACTTCCAAGCTCTCGGTCAATGCAGTCGCCTCCCCGAATGCTCCCTGCAGGATACCATTGTTCCGGTTCGGCCGACATCCACCGAATGACCGGCTTCCATCGAAAAGCCTTTCTCATTCGACGGTGTCCGCAAATACAATCCGAGAGGGGAAGAAGGAGAAGATAGCGAACCTGAGCTTGAGCGAGAGGCATGATGCCTTTGAGTGCCTGACCTAAGAGCGCGACGGCGTCCGACTGACTTCACTCGCAAGCAGAGTGGCGAGGACGCCGAAGTCGGACTGGCTGGTTGGTAATCGGCATGGAAGTTCGACCGGCTCGAACGTGAAGCCAGGCCTCTGATCAAAGCGGAACTGGCCGATATCCTCCGGCAGCGGAGGCCGATAAAGACGAACAGGAAGCGCGCACTCTATCGAGAAACAAAGGGATCATGCAGTCCTTCAGTGCATTCGTCGTCAACAATGTCCGCTGGCTCGCGGGCGCCTTTTTGCTGACCCTCGTCTCGTCCTTCGGGCAGACCTTCTTCATCGCCTTGTCGAACGGCGATATCCGCGAGACGTTCGGGTTGAGTCACGGCGAGTTCGGCGGGCTTTACATGCTGGCAACGCTGCTTAGCGCGGCGACCCTGCCGTTCCTGGGGCGGCCGCTGGACCGGTATTCGACAATGACCATGGCGATCGCGACGATGCTCATGCTTGCCTGCGCCAGCATTGCGATGGGGTTCGCCGGGTCGCTGCCAACGCTGCTCCTTGCGCTCTATTTGCTGCGCCTTTTTGGCCAGGGGATGATAACCCAGACGGCTCTGACGGCGACTGGTCGCTGGTTCGCCGCGAACCGGGGCCGCGCCGTCTCGGTCGTCACGCTTGGCTTTCATTTCGGCGGCGCTCTGCTACCTTTCCTGTTCGTCCTCGTGGCCGGCCTCGTCGGCTGGCGGGGAAGCTGGTTCGTCTGCGCAGCCTTCATCCTGGTCGTGGCCTTGCCTCTGGTTTGTGCGCTGGTCCGGAAGGAACGCAATCCGCAGAGCGAGGCCCAGCCGAGCGCGCAACGCGCAGTGAAGCACTGGACGCGGACTGAAGTCCTGCGCGATCCGACGTTCTACGCCATCTGCCTGGGGGTTCTGGCTCCCGCCTTGCACGACCATCTTCTTTCACCAGGTCTATCTAACCGAGCTCCGGGGCTGGCCGCTGCAACTCTTCGCCAGCGGCTTCGCCGTCCTGTCCGCCACGACGATGGGTTTTGCGCTTCTGGCCGGGTGGCTGATCGACCGCTTCTCGGCGGTCCAGCTGCTGCCTCTATTCCTTCTGCCGCTGGCGCTGGCATGCTTCGCGGCTGCCTATCTGACGGCGCCTTTCGCCATCTTCGTCTTCATGGCGCTGCTTGGCATCAGCTACGGCTTCTCCTCGACCCTGGAGGGCGCCATGTGGCCGGAGATCTACGGCACCGCGCATCTCGGTGCGATCCGCTCGGTTGTGGTGGCCGTGATGGTTCTGGCCTCGGCGATGGGTCCCGGCATCACCGGATATCTGATCGACGCCGGCGTCGACTACTCGCTGCAACTGGCCTTGATGGGCGTCTACAGCCTGGCCGCCGCCTTGCTGATGTGGAGGGTATCGCGGAAGCTGACGCGAGGCCTGTCTCGCGGCTGGAATCTTTCCAGCTCCTGATCGGTCCTGAAATCGTCGACACCAACATTTATGTCGCTACCTGCGGAATGAAGTGCTGGTCCGCGTCAGGCTGCTAATCGGATAAGGTGAGAAGCAAGATGCGAATTGGACGTCGGCGATTTCTTGTCCTGTCGCTCGGAGCGGCTGCCTTCGGCACGGCCCAAGCCTCCGGGCCACTCTGGGCAGCCCTGCGATCCGGAGAAGCCATTGCGCTGCTGCGCCATGCCGCGGCCCCAGGCTCCGGCGATCCGCCTGGCTTCAGGCTCGGTGACTGCAGCACCCAGCGGAATCTGTCGGAAGAAGGTCGTGCGCAGGCCGGCGCGATCGGCGACCTGTTCCGTGCGAACGGCATCTCGTCGGCAGCCGTCTATTCGAGCCAGTGGTGTCGCTGCCTGGATACCGCTCGCCTGCTCGGGATCGGCGACGTCGTGCCTGTTGAGCTGCTCAATTCCTTCTTTGGCGACAGTTCGGCCGCAGAAGTGCGCACCGCTGCCCTTTTGGCCTGGCTCCGCGGGCAGCGTTTCGGCTGGCCTGTGGTGCTTGTCACGCATCAGGTCAACATCACCGGTTTGACCGGCGAGGTGCCGGATAGCGGCGAAATGATCATCGTCCGTATTCATGAAGCTGAGCCCGTGCAGGTCATCGGGCAGGTTGCCACGCCGGCTTGAGCATCATGGCCATCGACCCCATCTCGTGCAGCACCGCTTCAGTCGCGGAACAACGACGTGCGAGGAGAAATTAAAGGGAGTGACGGCATGGCTATCGATTTCAACCATACAATACTGCCGGCCCGCGACAGCGAGGCGTCGGCAAAATTCCTGGCGGAAATGCTTGGCCTTCCAGCCGCGAGGCGCTGGGGTCCTTTCCAGATGGTCACCACCGAAAACGGTGCCAACCTCGACTATATGGATACCTCAGGCGAAATCAGGCCGCAGCATTACGCCTTCCTGGTCAGCGAAGCCGAGTTCGACGAGATCTTCGCCAGGATTCGTGAACGGAACCTCTCGTACTGGGCTGATCCTGGCCGGACGCAGCTGGGCGAGATCAACCACCACGACGGCGGCCGCGGCGTTTATTTCGAGGACCCGAACGGTCATCTTCTCGAGATCATTACCCGTCAGTACGGCAGCGGCGGATGGAACCCGTGATCGCTCGGTGGTGTAGTCAGGCGGCGAACGTTCTGCGAGCCTTGTCACGGTGTTCTGCCGCAGCCAGCTGATCAGTCTGCTGAAATCGCGTCCAAAACTCGTCGCGGTCGTGACCCGCTCGGTCGAAGCGGTCACCGTGTGCCAGGCAGGTGCTGTGGAAGGCTTCCAGTGCGCGCTCGACATCGACACCGGCGTGCACCGATGATGCCGGATAAAGGGCGGCGAATAACGTCAGCAGGAAGCGAGGCGACATTTCACGCTCCGAGCCAGCTCAAAACGGTCGACACCTTTCAAACGCTTTGCCGCCGCGATCGATCCCTCCTGGCTAAACGCCCCAAACCGACAAGGCTGGCCTCACCGCTCCTCTGGGGGCTTCAAGTGCCGGAACTGCAGCAGCAGCAGCAGGTCATAAATGATCTTCAATGCACCGCAGATGAGGAGGGGCCAAGCTCGGAAAGAGGCAGCAAGCAGAGCGCCCGCCAGCGCCGGACTGGCTGCCGCGGCCAGACTGCGCGGGACAGATGTGAAGCTCGCGGCCGCCGCCCGCTCCGCTTCCGTGACAACGGCCATGACGTAAGATGAGCGCGTCGGGACGTCCATCTGCGAAAGCGCAGCGCGGACCAGCAGCAGGGCCAGTGTCAGAGGTAGCGTCGGCGCAAGCGCCGCCAGCATCAGGGCGATGCTGGACGGAATGTGTGTGAACACCATCGTGTTGATGAGTCCGATGTGCCGGGACAGCCAAGCTGCAACGGGGAATGAGAACGCCGAAAGCACGCCGGACCAGAAGAAGAAAAATCCCGCTTCCGAAAGCGACAGGTCGAATTTTTCGAACAGCCATAGGGCAAGCAGCGACTGGACGACAAAGCCGCCGGCGAAAGCATCAAGGCTAAAAAGAGCCGCAAGCTTGAGAACGATATTGCGCGAGGGGCCGAGCGCGGACGCGGTACCTGTGTCCGACGTGGGACGGCGCTGCGGGATCCGCGCGTAGAAGAGGCCGCCGAGCAGGCCGAGCAACGCGTAGAGCACGAACATGGCCTTGATGCCGGTGAGTTGGTCGAGGCCGGATGGAGCAACAAGATCAGGGGTCGCCGAAGCGAGTGCGCCAACGGCGCCTGCAAGCGCGCCCACCAAGCTGTAACGCGCGAACATCTTGGTCCGGGCTGCATCAGTGACTTCGCGTGTGAGCACGGCATGCTCTAATGGCACGAACACGCTGACGCTGCCGGCCGACGGGTTGATGGTGCCTGCGAACGCGATCACCAAAAGCAGCGCGTAGTCATGAACCAGGGCAAAGGCCACACCCGTGGCGACCATCAGACTGGTGGCGGCAAGCAGGAGACGGCGGTGATCGTGTCGGGCACCAAGGACTCCGACGGCGATGGTCAAGAGCGCTGAACCGAGTAGCGATGCGGTCGCGATGATGCCGACCTGCAGAGGCGTGAAACCCAATGCGAGCAGGTAGACTGGCAACAGAACGGCCACGAACCCATCGCCCATATCGCGCAGGGCTCGGGCCGCAAAAAGAAAGGTCGTCGGGTGGATCCGCTGCACTGGCCTAGCCTACTCTCATGACCTGCGTCGGCGTCACCGCGCTCGGCAGCGACGCTCGGCAAGGCGGAAAGATCATGACGGAGTCGCGTTAGATATTCCAGCGAGGCGAGTATCGGTTTTGTTGGACTGGAACAGAGAGAACCTGTTCCGGGTAGATGGACGGGCGTTTGCGGTACGGATGGATGGATGAAGGAACTTGTTAGGGCCCGTGAGCTCGCGCGGTCACTTCATCGAACGGCCGATGCCGAGCGCGTCCGTTTCGCGTGGGCACCTTCTCGCTCGCTCCACGCCTGCGAAATCCGCGGCAAAAATGGTATCAGACCGATTGGTGCTCCAATATGGACATGTAGAGTTGTTGTCTTCGAGCGTTCCGTGAGAAATGGCATCCAGGCAATGACAGACTGCCAGAGGGGGAATAAATGCGTCGCATCGCTCGGATCTCGCTTGCCATCATCCTTTCGCTGGCCGTCGCAATCCTGACTGCCTGGGCCGGACTTGCCATGTGGTATCGTCTGCCTGTGGCTGAGCTTGGACGGGCTCTGGCCGGCGTCCTGTTCATCTTGTTCGGCCTCGCCACTATCATCGCCCTCTTCAGCCGGTTTCGCATCAGGGCGCTTGTCCTGTTTGCGGCTGCGTTAGCTGTGGTTCTGGTTTGGTGGAGCACCATCAGGCCTTTCGATCACGCGGACTGGGCGCCCGACGTCGCCCGTCAGGTAACCGGCACACGCGACGGAAACCTGTTGACGCTGACTGATGTGCGCGACTTCGAGTGGCGTAGCGCTACTGATTTCACCGAACGCTGGACAACGCGGACCTACGACCTCTCCAGCGTTCAGACGGTGGATCTCTTCATGTCTTATTGGTCCGGGACCAAAATCGCCCATGTCATCATAAGCTTCGGCTTTGCAGGAGGCGACTATCTTGCCTGGTCGATTGAGGTGCGGCGCCATGGAGGCGGCAAGTTTTCACCCATGGCAGACCTGTTCAAGAGCAATCCCCTGGTCATTATTGCGGCTGATGAGCGAGACGTCGTCGGCGTCAGGTCAAACGTTCGCGGAGAGGATGTCCAAATCTATCGGCTAAAAGTGTCACCGGAAGCGGCCCGGGCGCTCTTGCTGGAATACGTCTTGGACGCAAATGCACTTTCCACGACTCCAGAATTCTATAATTCCATCACGACGAACTGCACGACCACGATCGTCAAGATGATGCGAGCCGTCGGTGACGTGGTGCCTCTTGACTGGCGCCTCATCGTTAACGGCTATCTTCCCGAATATGCGTATGCACGGGGTGCGCTCGATGTCAGCTTGCCGATGTCGGTTTTGAGGGAGGCAGCCCACATTGACGGCCGTGCGCGGGAGTCGGGCCTTTCGCCAGATTTTTCGAGATCGATCCGGATTGGCGTGCCATCCCCCGGTCCAATTTATTGATCTCTGGAACCATGTTTGGAAACGCTGGGCGGTTCGAACCGGATCTCATCCCGGCTTCACGGCGCACTTCTACTTTCTCCACCTGTCGACTCGCATTGGCGGACGCCGCGCCTAGATAAGCACTGCGCTGGGCGGAGCGATGCAGAAGGACCTGAGCATGCCTGAACAAATTACCCTGACTAAAGCTGAGCAGATCACATTGAACGATGGCTCAGCCATTCCCCAGATCGGCCTTGGCGTTTGGCAGGTCGATCCAGCCATTACGGCCCAAGTCGTGAGTTGGGGAATCGAGGCCGGCTACAGACTGATCGACACCGCCGAAGGCTACCAGAACGAGGAAGGCGTCGGGCAGGCGATCCGCACGGCTGGCGTGCCGAGGAGCGAACTGTTCATCACCTCGAAACTGCGCAACGGCGCGCATCAGCGTGACGCCGCCCGGCGGGCTTTCGACGAGACGATGAACAAGCTCGGCATCGAACAGATCGACCTGTTCCTGATCCACTGGCCGGTGCCCAGCCAGGGCAAATATGTCGAGGCGTGGAAGACGCTGATCGAACTCAGGCAATCCGGCCGGATCAAGTCGATTGGTGTTTCGAATTTCAACCAGGACCATCTGGAGCGGATCATCGGCGAGACTGGTGTCACACCCTCAGTCAACCAGATCGAACTCCATCCCCGGTTTCAACAGCGCCAGACCAGAGAATTTCACAGCACGCACAACATCCGCATCGAAAGCTGGAGCCCGCTGGGCAGCGGCCGGCTGTTGAGCGACCCGACCCTCGAAAAGATCGCCGGAAAACACCGCAAGTCCGTGGCGCAGGTGATCATCCGCTGGCATCTTCAGGAAGGGCTGATCGTCATTCCAAAGTCGATCCACCAGGATCGGATTGCCGCCAATTTCGACGTCTTCGAATTCGAGCTGGATTCAAAGGACCTCGAGCTCATTCGAGGCATGGATTCATCAGACGGCCGTACGGGCGCGAACCCGGCCACGGCTGCGTTCCTGTTCTAAGCAAGCTTGAAGAGAAGGAGCCGACGGGCGAACTGCCAATCTCCCCCACTTGGGGGGAGATTGGCAGCTGTGACGATCGCGCTCAGCCTCATATCCCCGATCCATCCAGCAGCGGGACATCTTCTTCGTCCCAGGGGCTCGGCAATGAACCCTTGCTCAGATTGGCTGTCGGCAGTGGCATCCAGCATTTCAGCTCGGGCTCGGCGTATTCAACCACGCGTCCGGGCGACGAGTCGGAAGCGCGCCAGCCTTCGCTGCCGAACTGGTCGGCTCGAGACCAGTAAGCCAGGTCGACTTCCGCTGGCCCCTGCTCAGACGGCCGAACTGTGACCAGGATTCGGCTGCCATCCCTTGGCGCGCTCGACATGTGACGCCAGCGATCGGGCTCGTCCATCGTAATCTCCTCGCGCAATCTGCATCTCGGCTGTCCAGACGAATAGTCGCTTCGCGCACAAGGCCGGTCAACCCGAACTTTGCGCCGGCAGTCTATGATTGGCCGCCTGCCGGTTTGGCGCGACATGGCTGCCGGTCATCAGCGCACCTTCGCCTTGACTGCCCAGGCTCTGGTTTTCAGGGGAATGGACCCGCCCTCGCCGCGCGGCAGACTGTCGCGGAGCCTCTCCATCAATCTCTGGCGAGCTGCGGGGTCGAGACTCATGCAGTAGCCGGGCGCCGGTCCCGCACCCAGGGTGAAGGGGCGCCAGTAGTCCTCAAAGTCCTTGAACACGGCCGGCATTTCAATCCGGGTGGAGTCGATGGAGCCCAGGCCTGCCTTCTCCGCGAGATCGGTCAATCCATCTTGTGTGCAAAATGGAAAACGCCTGTCTTCGGTAAGGTCGATGGCACCGGGGTCAAGCGCCGTCGCAGCGGTCCAGAAGGCCCGCATGAATTCCACCCCGCCGCCGGGATAATCCCACACATAGAATCCAATAGTCGCTCCAGGGCGGGCCACCCGCCGCATCTCGGCGAGCGCCTTTTGCCTGTCGGGAACGAAGTTGAGAACGAGCGCCGAAACGACCATGTCCATGCCGCCCGATTCGACTGCCAGGGCCTGCGCATCGCCTGCGAAAAACGCGACACGTTCGTCCGGCACGTTCGCGCGCGCCTTGGCGAGAAAGCCCTCCGACAGGTCTATGGATACCAGGCTCCTGGGATTGCAGCGCGCCAGGATGGCTGCCGACAGCGCCCCGGTTCCGCAACCCACCTCCAGCCAGTCCAGACCCTCCGCCGGATCGAGCCAAGCCAGGAACGGTGGAGCGATCTGACGGCTCCATCGTCCCATATAGAGGTCGTAGCTATCCCCGGCCTGCCAGGCGTCGTGGCGCGTTGCCTCAGCCATCGCAATCTCCTCCCCTGATGATTTCGACCCGTCGGACCGGGAGAATACGCCCGCCGCGCTCCCGGGAACAGGGGCCAGGAAGGTCTGCCCGGAATCGTACTCGGATGCCCACACGCTCGGCCGAAACGGGCCGGCAAGGCAGACGATCCGCGTTCTTGCTCAGCCTGCCCGGAAGGCGAGGCTCCGCCTCATCAGTTGGATGCTGAGCGCCAGGTCTCCGCTTCCGATGAACCAGGGCGACAGTATCCGGGACGATCTCAGTCCGCGATAGAGCAGATAGGGAAGTCCGAGCGACAGGGCGATCAGCACCAACTCGGAAGACATTCCGAAGTCCCGCAGCGTGAAATGAACGAACTGATGGACGAACATGATCACCAGGGAGGCTGCGCCGATTTCCGCCAACGGAGCGATGCGCAAGCTCGGCATCGCCATGAAGCGGACGAGGCCGAGGATAAAGGTCGAGATCGCCAATGCAACGAGCAGGCCGAGAAGCGGCGGGCCGAAGATGGCGTTCTTCATGCTGAAGGTAAAGTCGGAACCCGTCCGCGCCGCCGCGAGCGCGACCCCGGCAACCGCCACGACAAACACCGCCGACCACAGCGCGCTCATGCCGCGTTCGCGCAGGAAATGTCCGAACCAGAATGCGCCGATGGCGAGCGGCACGTTCGTCAGAGCCAGCGGCGCGCGCACCTCCTGCCAGTAGGCCTGGATTGAATAGGCGAGGCCGACGGATGCGCCGACAAAGATCAGCATGCCGGGATCGGTCGGTCCGCTGGTCCTGATCGCGACCTCGTTGTAGACGAGTTGCGTGGCGACGAGGCAGGTGACGAACCAGAACACGCCGAGTTCGCGCGTCAGGTGCCGTCCGCCCAGCAGCGCGTCGGTGATGAGTTCCCTGATCTGCCAGGGCGCCGGGGTGTCGCCGCGCAAAAAGTCCACAACGAGCACGCTCGCCATGATCGCGCCGAGAAACATCACATAGGGAATGAGCAGGCCCTGGACGCGCTTCCGGAAAAGCGCCTTCCTCTCCGTCACGGCAAAAAGATAGCCTGAAATGATGAAGAAGAACGGCATGAAGAACAGCGATGCCGTAAAGTAAATCGGGTGCGCCCAGCGCCAGGTGCTGTGGTCGAGGACGTGGGCCATGACGACGAGGGTGATTCCCAAGCCCTTGGCAGTGTCCAGCCAGGTCTCACGTATGGGAAGGTTCAACTTCAGCGTTTCCTGGATACGGCTTATCGGCCGGCCCGGTCCTTCGGTTTCGATGGCGATTGTGCACCGCATCATACTTTGTGGCAAGCGCGAATTGGCTCGGATGCTCCGGATTGCCGATAGTCCCATTCAGTCGGGCGATACCATTCGGCTTCTACGCCTACATGTTCGTAGGGGGCGTCAACATCCGGAAAGAGCCCTTCCGAGACCTTCGGGGGCCGTTTTCCGTTCAAAAATCCGACATGCGCGCGACCAGCGCTGCTGACCCGTTGGCGACATTCAAGTTTCGGAGGCAGAGCAAGTCGCGACCCCAATTCGGACGTCGGCGAGGCTCCACAAGCTGTTGTGATGTCGATGCGGCCGCGGAGAGTCGGATCCTGGCGTTCGCGCGGGATCTAAGTGGCTACCTCCACACGCCGGAATACTCCCTCGACGCACCATCGGCCGCTGAGCTGCCTTTTGCCATCTTGAACCGGAGAAAAAGTTAACCTTCTACGGACTAATGGCCGCCGCGAAGGCGCGCTCACCATCCTGTTCGCGATATCCTCAAAAGGTCACGAGCGTCCGGATGCCTTGGACAGGACCACTATGCCGCAGGCTTCCATAGTCGTACACAATCAGCCCATGCTAATCCTCGAAGCGGTGGCTTCACTTAAGGCGCAATCCCTCGCCGACTGGGAAGCCATTCTCGTTGACGACGGGTCAACCGATGGAACACCCGCCGTGCTTCAGAATCTCGCGTCCCATGACCCCAGAATTTCGCTCTGGTTGCAGACACAGCGAGGTGCTGCTTCGGCCAGAAACACAGGGGCGGCAAAAGCAAAGGCAGATTGGTTGCTTTTTCTCGACAGCGACGACTGGCTCGCTCCTAATGCCCTTGGCTCCCTATTGCGCGTTGCCGGCCAGGATGTGCATCTTGTGCACGCCTTAGGCCTTCGCGTGTGCGGGAGCCGCAGCCAGGATCGATCGCAGGTACACCTGCCCGGGGGCGACTTATTCCATCGCCTTGCATCAACGGCAACGTTTATGGTCCATGCATGCATTTTGAAAAACTCGACCTTTCACGAGCTTGGCGGTTTTGATGAAACATTGATGGGCTGCGCAGACTGGGATCTCTGGCAACGTGTCATCCGGTATGGCGCCCTCTGCGGGGGCGTTGATGAGTTCGTGGCCTTTTATCGCCAAACAGAATCCTCGCTCAGTACCTATTACGAGCAGGAGTTTCGAGACGGTCTCATCGTCATCGCCCGCGGGCACGGCCCCGATCCCCGAGTTCCAAGACCCCATCCCATGTATGCCGAAGGCGTATCCCCTGCAGAGTTCCCCGCTGCGGCATATCGCTTTGCCAGTTGGTTGGCGGGTCTTGCAATCGCACGCAAGCACTCACTCCAGGGCGTCTTGAGAGGAATGCAAGTTCTTCCTGCCGAGCCCTTGGCAGCTTCTGATATCGGAGCAGCCTTGTTCGACGCCATTCCCATCGGATTAGGCGACTTCAGGCCCAATTGGGAAACCTGCTGGCCTACACTGAAACCTCACCTTCAAGAGTTCATAGAAAAAATTGGCACGATTGCTCACTGCGGGCCTTCTTTCGTGAACGACGTGCTGGACCATACAGAACGTCTCGCCGCTACCGCTAATGCGTCCGACATCATCGGCATTGTTGGAAGTGTGGCCCCGCGGGTCGTCCGAATTCCCGGAGCCATTCCGCAGATCAATCTTGGTCCAGGCATCAGGTCTTTCATTGCCGTCGTTCGCTCCGATCGAGCCGAGGTCGAACAATTGAAGTCCTCGTTGACCAGAATTTCTCTAGTGCACGTGTTAGGGAGATGAACATCGAGCGATACTTACGAGAGGTGTTGTTGACTTATTTCAAAAGAGCTCCGTTTTCTATGATTTTTGGAACGACCCCACATTTAATCGTTCAGAAGATACTTATCTCATCTTTTCCAAAGTTTCTACGAGAGCGCTCGGTGGGCCCTTTGCTCAAGAAGCAGATCTGCCAAGCCTTGATGGCGCAGAATTTCGTACTTCCGATCGTGGAGACTGGCGTGACCTCGACCCGACTGAAGGCCAGATCACGAGCTGAACAATGACCCCGCGACCGCGCTCGCCGAACATGGGCTTATGCATCAATTTGCGTCCAGATATCCGACAATGCTCTTGTTCGTCATCATGATCCGCGGCAGCACCAGAGGGAGGTCCGTGTTCGCCACAGGTCTGGGGTAGGCCGACACGGCGCAAACCAGCCCCGACTCTTTTGCGCATTCGATGGTCAGGTCGGAATAGTCGCCATAGGGGTAGGCGAATGTGGTGCATGGGCGGGACGACAGGTCCTCGCACGTCCGGCAGCTTTTTTGGATCTCCTTCAGCTGGATGTGCCGATCCCACAATGGGAGGGAAACGTGGGTGTCCGTGTGACCTGAAATGTCCAAGCGCGACCTTCGCGAGAGCATTCGGGCTTCATCAATTGTCATGGGTCGGTGGCTGGTTCGAGGTGCCAAGTCACTGCCGACCTGGCGAGCGAGTGATTCGATTGCTTGGTACTGCACATCAAAAGAGGCCGGCTTCAGAACCTTCCAAAGCTTGAGATAAGCCTGTTCGCGCGCAGTTCGGGGCGGCTCATGCATAGCTCGCCAACCTCGGCCCAATTGGTAGTCATCGGCCTGTTCACTCAGATCAACATGAGCATCGCGACCGGCGACGACGATGGAGGCTGGTCCTGCGGCCCTAGGATCGAAGATAACCCGTTCGAGAGCATCGTTCCAGAACTCGTCGGTTTTCCCGAGCATGGACGTTACCAGAAAGAACGTAGCTGGAAGACCGAGCGTTTCCAGGACAGGCGCCGCGATTAAGGCATTGCACGCGTAGCCGTCGTCGAAAGTAATGGCTGCAGCGTCAGGTGGAAGGCTTCCTTCAATGTGCCTCGATGCGAGTTCGCGCAACGGCAGCACACGTCTCGTCTTTGCGAGGTCCCGCACCTGCTTCTCGAAATTGGTTGGCGAAACGGCGAGTTCCCACGGGTCCAAGTCCGTTGCAGCGATGCGATGGTACATCAGGATCACCGGCTTGAAGACGCAGCGACGTAAAACGCGGCGCAACCTTGTCTTGAGCGTCCAAGCCATTCTATTAGCCCTTTGTGGCGCATATCCCGATGGTGACAGGAAAGTGATGATCCTGCTCGTGTAGCATTTCTGGCTTGAGCTCTTCCGCAGCAATACCTTCGAGAAAGCATACCGCAGAGCAGACGTTTCCATAGACAGCAATATGCGTCGAGTCCGCCCCAAAGACATCCGAGAACAATCGGCGAGCGGAAGCTTCCGTCAGCGACCAATACCAGGTTTCATATTCCTGATGATGATCAATGGGCGTCAGGCCTGGCACCGTTACAAGTACGGTTCCACCGCTCTTGAGGAGCCGGAAGAGCGCAGAAACGGCCTTCTGCAGATCAAAGATGAGATGCAGAGTCTGGGTCAGTACGATCGCATCGAACTTATCGTTCCATTCTGCGCCCAGGCTCGTGAGGTCGCCAACGATCGTCGCGCGGGTATTTTCAGGGCGCAAGTCGACGATATCACGCTGTGTCGTTCTCGGTCCTCCGAAGCGAGCCGTGTAGTCGTCGTCCACGACTTCAAGCGTTCTACCGTGGATGCTTGACGCGTGTTCCGCCAGAAATCTTTCGATGTAGATACGATCAATTGGTGTTCCGCGATCATACCCGAAATTTCGACTGATCGGATCGGTCCGCTCAAAGTCGCCAAAGCGCACCCTTCCGACGCCGGGTCGGTCATATCTCATCAGCCGCCTCAATCGTTTCTTGACGATTTTCGGCAAGAGGCGATGGGCAAATATCCTACATTTTGCGTAGCGAACTCCCCAGGCGCTCTCAGGCATCACATACTGTCGGGTCCTGCCAAATGGTTTCACGCCTTGGCTTCGCGCTACTGGGGCTGCTGCCCTCTGAACGGTGAGCACCGTACCTTGGTCATCGACCTAGCTCCCGAGGGATGCGAACTCGGCATGACCACCTTTCGACGTGATTGCAACCCCATGTTACGGGTGTCAGTCGCGGGGCGCAAGACCTTCGTAACCTGGCGAGTACCCCGCGCCTCTCAGGATCACGCCAAGCTGGGAAAAGATGTTGCGATAATACTCCAGCAGCTTTTCACGATGGCGCATATCGTGGCGCACGCTGTGTGCCACACGAATATTGACGATCAGCGAAAGGATCAGGAGCCCGGCACCGACCAGGATGAAGCCGCCGATGAGGAAATAGCCATGGCCAGAGTTGAAATCCATGCGTATGCCGCGTCCCTGAACCCCAGACCGCGCAGACTAAAATTCAGCATTCCGCTTGATTTTTCGCCGATCCTCACGCATTGTTGCACTGCACAATATCGGGACAGTGCCGATGTGTCAGTTCAAGGCCTTTCGATAGGAAACGTTGACCGGCACCGGTTACCGTTATTGCGAAAGGCAGCGGGCTGTTGAAATCGATCGCGCTTTGACGTCGGATCGACCAGGTCCGTACCAAGCAGCAAAGGACCAAAATGCTTCGCGACTTGTCCGCCTACAAGAAAATGTTGATGCTCGGCATTGTCGGGCTGGTGCTCGTCGCTGCCTTCGACGCCTTCAGCAACCTGCCCGTCGTTTCCGGCTGCGGGTTCTACAGCAATTGCGCGATCGATGGCTCCGGAGAAGCACCGATCGAGACCAGTCAGGACGCGACGGTGCAATGAAGTCCCCCGGCAAGACGGCGCTTATCGTCTATGACGGCGACTGCATCTTCTGCCAGAGCTATGTCCGCTTTGCCCGGCTGCGCGACGCCGTCGGTCCTGTCGAGCTGCTCGACGCGCGCTCCGGCGATCCGCGCGTTGTCGGGTTTCAGCGCCAGGGCTTCGACCTGAACGAGGGCATGCTCTTCGTTTTCGAGGACCGCGTCTACCACGGCGAGGAAGCCATCAATCTCCTGGCGATCCTCAGTTCCTCTTCGACGTTTTTCGGCTGGCTCAACCGCAGGATTCTCTCAAACAGGACGGCCGCGCGGCTGATCTATCCGGCGCTTAAGCTCGGACGCCGGGCCACCCTGAGGCTTCGCGGCCGCTCGCTGATCCCTGCAGACCTCGAACGGCGCTAAAGCATGTCGCCCAAAAGCATGCCCTCGGGCCCTGACCCGAGGGTGCGCAGCGGTTTTGCGATAGCGACCATGGACTTAAAGCGGCGCGTTAATCTTACAGGCGCGACGCGCTTTGGACATTTCCTGACGAAATGGATGGCTTAAGTCGACGGCCCGGCGACATCTACCAATTTCATTCGTGAGAGCGGCGTTCAGTGGGTGCAGGCCTTCGGCCGCGAGAAATCCACCAACTTGAACACAAGCAGCTTGCGTTCGAGGAGGCTGGGCATTTCGCCTGCGAAGGTCGAGGCGTTGGCGCGGGTAATCGTCTCGCCATCCTTCACGTAAGTCACCCAAGCCTCGGGCTTCCGGCGCAGTTGTTTCTTCACATCGAGGAGGACGTGGTAATTGCCCGCCCGCGACTGCCGGACCAGATGGGGCTCCGAGGAATCAACGATCTTCACCACCTCGTTCTGATAGTTGAACAGGTATGGTGGCTTCGGAAAGAGCAGATGGTTGGTCTGGCCGGCTTCCGTGTGCAGATTGCTGAACATGTTGATGGAACTCTCCGTCTTGAGCCCGACATAGGGTGACAGGCAGGAGAGGAAGAACAAGCCCGGCACCAAATAGACCCAGAGCGGCTGGCGCGGCGAGGAGACGGTCCGGCAAGGCAGGTTCTGCAGGGCCACATGGGACAGCACGACCATCGCCGCGCCGCCCACTACCGCCCAAATGAGGATCCAGACGGAGTGGACCATCATGTCGAAGGAGCGCCCGGGAAAAGCATAGGTGAGCAGAATGACGAGAGTGACCGCCAACAGCATCATGGCCGCGCCCGGCAGCAAGATCCCGACCCGGCCGAACGTCTCGCGCAGCGGATTGGTAAACTCCAGCGAGCTGCGATAGAGCGCTTCGCTGGCGGGCGTAGGGATGCTCAGCACATACAGCGCGAACACTAGGCTGGAAAAGTCCATGTACCAGGAATAGGCCGAGATCGGAATCACGTAATGGAAGACGAGTGCGAGAATGAATCCCACGGCGAAATAGCGCTTCCAGTAGAGAGACACGATCGCGATCGCCTCTATGACGAAGGTTGCGAAGATCGCAAGATACCGGCCGAAAAGATTGTCCTCGAGGCCGAACGGACGAGCCAGAGGAGCGTAGAGGCCCACCGCGCAACTCACGGAAGGATCGAGGAAATCGGTGTTGATCTTGTGGAAGATGCCGTAGAAATACATGATGGCGAGCAGCGCCCGGGCGACGACCCGGATCTGCTGGTAAAGGGCCATCCGGTCCAGGGCGGCGCCGCGGCCGGCGGCCCGTAGATAGAGCACCGCTGCGCTGAGCAGGATAGCCCCATTCATCACCGCCGTGATCGTCTTATTGTTCGAAGCGACCGGCATGCGCAGCGCGTACAGCACCAGCGATACCATCACGAGCCCCATCAAAAGCTCGGTTCGCCGCGGGTACAGCAGGAGTAGCAGGCTGAACAGGACGACCGACCAGCTCAGGGCGGCAAAAAGCGGCCCCTTGTAGCCAAGCATGGAATAGATATCACCGGCGATACTGAAGATCGCCGCCATTGCCCAGAAAGGGGCAAATGCGGACAACCCGTCAAATGTGGTGTCCCGTCCGCTGACTTTCGTGATCTTGCCGAGACCAACGTTCCATAACGGCGTCGTGCTCGAGTACTGTGGCTGCCCAATAAACACCAGTTAAGCCCCCTCAAGTTCCCCTGCAGGTTCTTTGGCGTCCAACTGGGGACCACTTGCCGCCTTCGGAACCGTTGCTCTATGTTGCACTGCAACATCAGCACGGGCGCAGAGTAAGAGTCAATCCGGCGTTGTCGGTAGCTCCTGCTACCGAGCATCAGCCATTGGGAGAGGGTACGGCGGACCCAAAGCGGTATGCGTTTGATTTGAACTGGCCATCCCGCTCCATTTGTTTCGCCCGCACCTGCATGTCACCCAAGGCATGCCCTCGGGCCTGACCCGAGGGCGCGCAGCAGTATCAAGACAACGACATGTCAAGAAACAAGAACTTGAAGCGGCGCATTAATCCTGCGGATGCGCCGCGCTTCGCCGACTAACGCTGCTTTGCCGTTCTGGGAAATTCCACCACGTCCGCGGGCGGGCGCTTGTACTGGGCTGCGACGATTGCATCGATCAGGATGTCCAGGGCGGCGCGCGCCGCGCTGCTCGTCTCGTCATCGCCGCGCAAATAGTGGCAGGCTCGTTCAAGATGGAGGTGGGCTGCGGCAAAGTCACTGGTCATGGATTCTCCTTTTGCCCGCCGCTGGACAAGGATGGCCCATTTCGATTTACCCAAAGGCGAACATCCACAGCTGGATTTGAATCAAATATGGCGGGTTAACCAGATCTTCAGCATCGCGAGGCGACCTTGCGGCTGCGGACATGTGTTGAGTTCCGCCTCAGGCAACAGACCCGCTCCGGAGACCGGGGCGGGTTTTTGCTTGAATGGTGCTTCGGGTCGAAGCCGGCACCCGCAATCGGCGCAGGCAGGCGTCGGTTGCGGTTCGACAGAAGCGGATGCCGAACTGCTGATCCAAAGCACCCGTGGGCGTGCGCGGCAGAGCGACGAACCCATTACCACCGTAGGCCTCGGTTCCCAGGCCGGGGTCTGCCTGCACCAGGCCGCTTTACGCTGCGATTTCCATGCCTCGTGGTGCTTGCCCCAGGCCGACATGACTGTCACCGCATCGTTCAGGCTAAAGCCGAGCGGCGTGATCGAGTATTCCACGCGAGGCGGCACCTCGTCATAGGCGCGCCGGCTGATCAGCCCGTCGGCTTCCATCTGCCGCAATTGTTGGGTGAGCACCTTTTCGCTGACGCCAGCCAACAAGCGGCGCAGTTCGGCAAAGCGGTAAGGCCGCAGGTGCAGTTCCCATAGCAGCGAGGTTTTCCACTTTCCGCCTATGGCCTGCAGCGCGGCAGCAAAACCGCGGCTGTCTGGTTCCTTGCGCCTCATTTGGCAGCTCCTGTCATGATGGCGATAGCTTACCTCAAGGTGCGTACTCTCAGGGAACGAACGGAAGTTCTGAGTACTCGCGCCCTATCTCAGAAATGTACAGGGCCAGGGCGGCGGTCGAAATATCGCTGAGGGAATGTCGCCGCTCAAGATCTTCGAGTATATGGCGCACGGCAAACCGATAGTATCCTCCGACCTGCCAGTTATCCGTGAAGTTTTGAGGGATAGAGTTAACAGCCTTCTGGTGTCCCCAGACAACTTGTCGGACTGGGTCAAAGCCCTTCAGCGCCTGCGCGAAAACAAGGTGTTTCGGGATCAGATTGGGCTGCAGGCGAAGACGGACTTTCTGGCCAAGCATAGCCGCATCGCACGCGCAACCAACATATTAAAGGAAATCGAAAAGCGGATGCCGTCGAGCGGAAGCTTATAGGGCTGCACAGTTTGTCTTGTTTGGCGGCCGTTGATCCAAGTGTCGGGCATCGCGCCTGCAGTCAATGTCGTCTGCTACGCCATCAAGTCCATTGCGGGCAGCGAGATTTCGAACGAGGTTGCCGAGGTCGCAATGTCGTCTTTTCGATAAAGGATCTCGTGGACGGAGTGGACCGACACGCCTGCGGCTATGGCTACCAGATCAACGTCAGCCAATTGATGCACTCGGGCAGCGGCGAACCCTACCGGATCGCGATCTGCGGCGGCGAGTCGACGGAACCGTGGCCGGAACCGACGTCTCCGGTCGAGGCCGGCCTGCGCGAGAAGGCGATGGACTTGGTCGGGTGGAGCTACGAGGAAGCAGGGCTGAGGCCGCAGCCGGACCTCGAAGTCGGCGGAACGCAATGTCCCACCTGTTTGTTGCACTTGACCTGGCTTCCGGAGGGGCTTACGCCGTGGCGATGGCGAGCAACGCCTAAACGCGACCAGAGCGGACCGTAAACCCTCTTCACCGCGAGGAGTCCCGTCATGGCTAGAGAACAGTTTCTGAGAAGATCGACATCGGTGTTGACTAGGGCTCGGCGGCTCGGACGAAATATCCTGCGCTGGCTGGAGGGAGACAGCCGATCCCAACAGCTCAGCGACGAAGTTCTGTTTTGGAGACACTGGTTCTCCACTCAGGGATCATTCTGGCCAGAGGACTACAAGCAACGTCTCTTGACCCCAATTTACCAATTCAGGATCACGTTGGTCGATATGTCGACAGGTTGATGACCAACCCAGTTTGCATACTCGATGTGGGCGCTGGCCCCTTAACGAAGCTCGGCAAAGTGCATGCCTCGAAAGAGGTGATTACTGCAACTGACCTGTTGGCATCAGAATATGATCAAGTTCTGAGGGATTTTGGGATCCAACCTCTTGTGCGAACAGTCTTTGGTGACGCCGAAAACCTTAGCAGCCAATTTGGAGATAACAGTTTCGACATCGTGCATGGACAGAATTGTATAGATCACACGGCTAGTCCACTCAAGGCAATACAACAAATGCTCTCGGTCACAAAACATGATGGTTTCGTCGTGCTTTATCATGCTGAAAACGAAGGAAAGACGAAATCGTACAAGCAGCTGCACAAGTGGGACTTCACATGTGAGAAAGGACATTTCGTTATCAGAGGGCCTGGACCGGGCGGGGAGTCGGTCGATGCCACTGACGCGCTGGCCGCGGTAGGTTCTGTTGAATGTAGCTTGGATGACGGCGCGGTGCTTGCTGCAATCCGAAAGCATCCGCAAAGACGTCAGTGATATCTGGTCAACTTGCTCGCAGGCGGCCTCCTATTTCGGGGGCATGGGTTCAGATAGCGGTCACCTGAGGTATCGCGGGGTAACACTTCGGTTCCGCTTCGCTCCACCTCCAATCCTTGGCACCCACTGCACGCCTAGTTGAGGAGACCACACCAACTTGCTATAATGGTTAGCCTGCTTTTCCTGGACTGCCAACGGGATACTACCCCGCATTCGGGTATTGGACCCTCTCCAGGATTGAGGCACTTCAGAAATGTCGAGCATAACGCCACTTGCCAAACAGGAACGGAAGTACTTGGTGGAATCGCATCGTCCCCTGGTCTCGATCATAACCCCGTTTCTAAACGCAGGTTCCTTCTTACAGGAGGCAGTCGAGAGCGTGTTGGATCAAACTTACACAAATTGGGAATTAGCCCTTATTGACGACGGCTCTACAGATGAGAGCACAGACGTCGCCAAACGTTACGCGGAGCAGTCGCCGGGTAAAATTCGATACTTAGAGCATTTCGGGCATCGAAATCTGGGGGCGAGTTCATCGCGCAATCTAGGGCGCGAACATTCGTCAGGCGAGTACATTGCATACTTGGATGCCGATGACGTTTGGCTTCCAGATCGACTGGAGCAACAATTATCAATTTTTGAAATGATAGCAGAAGCCGGTATGGTGGTTGGGTCGACGGTATATTGGCATCGGTGGACGGGTCGCGCTGAAGACAAAGACAAAGATGAGTTTGTGCTCGTCGGTGCACCTCAGAACAGCTTGGCGCGGCCTCCTGCTCTGCTCTCAGCGTTGTACCCTTTGGGCGAAGGCGCGTCGCCGTCGATGAATTCTGTGCTGGTGAGATCGGATGTTGTCGACCGAATTGGGGGTTGGAACGATGAATTCAAACGGGTATTCACAGACCAAGTGTTCCTGGCGAAGGTATACACCTCGACGCCTGTTTACGTTTCCAGCGCCTGTTGCGACTATTACAGACAGAGGTCTACGTCGAGCAGCCAAATCGTACGCCAAGAAGGTGAGTTTCATAAGTGCCGGCACCAGTTTCTCGTTTGGTTGGAAGGTCATATGATATCTGTTGGGATGGAGCAATCAAACGAGTGGAGAAAACTTCAGCGCGCACTTTGGCGGTATCGGCACCCAGTAATGGGTCGAGTCGCGAGAACGTTGACCCGCGCGTACAGCAGTCTGACGAGCTCGAGCGCGCCGTGAATACGAGGTGCGTCTAGAGATAGAGAGGAAGCTTACCGTGGGCGAGCGGGATCCACTCGTTAGTATTGTTATCACATGCTTCAACCACGGCACCTTTTTGCAAGATGCCTTTCACAGTGCTCGACGGCAAACCTATCGAAATGTCGAGATACTGGTGGTTGACGATGGGTCGACTGACAACTCGCTTGAGGTGGCGAACAAGTTAGAACATGCCATTGTTCTTCACCAGAGGAACGCCGGATTGCCGTCAGCGCGCAACGCCGGGTTGCTTAAGTCGACTGGTGCCTACGTGACGTTTTTAGACGCCGATGATATTCTGTTGCCCAATGCAGTCGAGCTGGGCGTGGCCGCACTCATCACGCGGGCTGGATACGCGTTTGTATGTGGCGGGCACCGTGGGGTGTCGCTGGATAGAGTTGCCCTGTGGGAACGGTCGCCCGCATACGAAGGCGATCCTTATAAAGGATTTCTTAGGGGCAATTTTATCGCGATGCACGGTACGGTACTCTACGATCGCTCTATCCTGGTTCGGGAGGGAGGTTTCGATCCGGGATTGGAAGCCTGCGAAGATTATGACGTTTACCTGCGCCTTGCTCGAAAGTACCCGATCGAAGTGTACAGCGAAATAGTTGCCGAGTACCGCCAGCACGACTATAACATGTCACGTAATTACCAAAAGATGCTGCGGAGCGCATTGTTGGTTTTAAGGCGCCAAAAGATGCACACCGGCAGCGACCGATCCTATAAAGCAGCTTATAGAGACGGCATAGGCTTTTGGAAAAGATTGTACGGTAGGCAAATGATCAAGGCAGCTGTGCGGGATCTAAACAGAAGCGGGAAATTCAGGAGCGCAATTCTGACCCTTGCGTGGGCTGGCCAGCACGCGCCGGCTGCTTACATCGATCTGATAGCATCATCACTAGGTTATCCCCGGGGACCCCATTGACGTGCTGAGCAGGTGGCGTCAGGTGCCGCGCCTCTCGCAGGCGACTGATTTGCTAGGTCGGAGCTTCTAAACCAATACCAGGGCAGGGAAGCCAGTGAATTGTAGTGTGGTTTTGGATTTGAATTTCCTGAACGCTGATGTCACCAAGATGGCAGCAAACTATCACCACTAGATTCAGGTGCGGTTGATCCATGGCCAATCTGAGTGATGAATCCGCTGCGCTAGTATCCGTGGTGATACCGGTCCATAATGGCTGTGGGTTCGTAGAAAACGCTGTTCGATGCGCAGCGGAGCAGACATGGCCCTCAATTGAGATCATCGTGGTTGATGATGGGTCGACGGACGCCACCGCCAGCGTCGTGCGTGAGTGTGCTGCTCGCGACAAGCGAGTGCGATTGATACATCAGGCGAATGGAGGCGTCGCTGTCGCCCGGAATGCCGGGATCGCGTCTGCGCAAGGCGATTACGTTGCTTTCCTCGACGCGGATGACCTCTGGCACCGTGAAAAGATTTCTAAGCAGATGGAGGTCATGCAGCGCGGGGGCGCCGACATTGGTATAGTCTACTGCAGGTACCGAGAGGTCGATTCCGATGGAGCGATTATAAATAGCCCACACTTCCCACCCTATGAGGGGTACGTTTACCCATTGCTCGTTTTGTTCAATTTCATGGGCGGGGGCAGCGCGGTATTGGTAAGGCGGAAATGCCTGCTGGAGATAGGAGGATTTGATCCCAGTCTTCGGGCCAGGGGAGCACAAGGGGCAGAGGACACAAGGGCGTTTCTCGCCATCTCGGAGCGATACACGGTACGAATAGTCGATTCCTATCTCATGGGGTACCGCCTCTCGGATGGCAGTATGTCTAGCAATATCTTCAAAATGTTTAAATCGCGGCAGATTGTCCTGCGCGAAGTACGGAATCGGCACCCCGAACTCCCGGCCTTTCTCTTCCGCTGGGCGGTGGGCGAGAACGCTAGCTGGCTAGCAGAGGGGTCGCTGCGTGAAGGGAAGTTTCGTCAAGGCCTGGCGCTTCTAGCGAGAACGATATTGATCGATCCTCAATCCGCATTAAATTTGAGAATAGCGCGATCGTTGACGCGAGGGATTTCGCGCCGACTGAAAGATTGGTTCGGCTGGACGTCTTCAGATCACTCCGTCAAAAGCAAGAGACAGCATATCCGCCATTTTCATGAAATATCGCCGGAGGAGGGATTGCAGACTGAACCGCGTATTCCGGATAGGCACGACCGACGCCGGGCGGTAGCCGCACGATTGGCCGTTGCTGGCGTGGTACCGACATCGTGAACCACGCCTACGCATATTTCCTAAGATCCTTTCTGAGACCACACTTGTGGGCATTCCCAACACTGGTCATGCTCGGCGTAGCTTCTGCTGCGGTTGAGGGCATCGGGGTTGCGATACTCGTTCCGCTTATATCCTACCTGTTTCGATCGCCCGATGTGGCTGTAGTATTCCCTTTACTTGGTCGCGCAACGGATATTTGGCCGGCAGCTAATCAGACAACCGTTTTACTATCATTGCTATTTGGTGTATTACTCCTGTTCGCAAGCAAGGCTGCTATTCAATACTTATATTCTTTTGTTGCGCTAATTATCAGCAAAAAGATTGTTTTAGACCTGCGTGCGTCACTATTTGACAGTTTGCTTCGCGCCGATTTTCAGTTTGTCAGCAGTAGCAGTTCTGGCCGAATGTTCAACATCGTCCAGGGAGAGACGTGGCTCGCAGGTGAGTTCGTGGTTGCAGTAGCGAAAGGATTAGTTAGCCTGTTCTCCATTACTGCATTTTGCGTAATTCTATTTCTTCTGTCTCCGCGACTGACTGTAGTCTCCCTAGCTGGTTTAGCGCTCATTGGTGTTGTTACTATCATTCTTACTAGGAGAGTGAGGCGTCGAGCCGCTATCGCAAAAGAAACCAGCGCAGAGCTCTCATCGAGGCTGATCGAAACGTTGGAGGCTCTAAAGGTAATTAAACTATTTTCTCGAGAGAAGCGGGAGTTTAGAAGATTCGCTAATATAGCAGCGCGTGATCGTGCAGCGTCAGTTGACGTGGAAAAAGCTGCCGCGATAATAGGCCCCATTACAGAAGTTCTTTTTGCGCCGCTCCTTTTGGTTATCGTAGCTTATTCCTGGAGCATGGGTATCCCCGCGGGTACGCTAGTCGCCTTTCTCGTCCTTCTGTACCGACTGCAGCCTCACGTTCGAATGCTGAATCATGTGCGAGTCGAATTGTCCCGAGCTTTGCCGACGCTGGATCATATCAGGGACGTGCTTCAAAAGCCGGAGGAATCAAGCGGGTCACGGGCATTCAGTGGGCTGGCCAGGAGCATTCGATTTGAGAACGTGAGCTTCACCTACGTGGGTAGCGACACGGCAGCTATTTGTGACGCAAGTTTTGAAATAGTGAAGAACCGTCTGACTGCATTCGTCGGCTCTTCTGGATCTGGAAAAAGTACTGTGGCAGCTCTGTTGTGCCGTTTTTTTGACCCCACCCGGGGTACGATGTTGGTCGATGAGGTAGATGTTCGTTCCATTAGATTAACAGACTGGAGAGAGCGGATCGCATTTGCCGGGCAGGACGCTGAACTTCTTGGGGACACTATTTTAGATGTGATAAGCTATGGAGCAGAAGATTGGGATCGCGACAGCGTGCAAGATGCCGCGCGGGCTGCGCAGGTTCACGAGTTTGTTGCCCTCCTTCCGGATGGGCTTGATACTCCAGTCCGTAGGCGAGGTCACCGTTTTTCAGTAGGTCAGCGACAGAGAATCGCTATTGCCCGAGCATTGAGAAAAAACTCAGAAATCTTGATCCTGGATGAGGCGACAAGCGCCTTAGACGCTGCTTTGCAAACAGCAATAGAGACTAGCATAGACGAGCTAAGGGGCAAAAGGACGATCGTTGTCATCGCACACCGTCTCAGCACGATACAGTCTGCCGATCATGTTATTGTTCTGCATCAGGGCCGAGTTATTGAACAGGGGTCTCCTAGAGAATTGCTCAGCGACGAAGACAGCTCGTTCTACCACATGTGGAAGTTGGAGCATGCCGGCGCTTCGCGCTAACAGGTATTGGAGTTCTTGAACGCAGCGAGAATTTATATCTTCCGATCGAGCGCGCCGAACATAAAACGGACCCTCGTCGAAAGGGCCATCAGTCTATCGGAGAAGTAATTATGACATCGAATGTCTGCGTGCTCGGCGCGGGCCGAATGGGCTCGTCCATTGCTCGAACGCTGCTCGATCGCGGCTATCCAACATGGGTCTGGAATCGGACCGCGGCAAAGTGCGATCCATTGGCGGCCCTTGGCGCGAAGGTAGCCCCTTCAGTGGAGGATAGGATCCGAGCGGCCGACGTCGTGATCATCAATGTTCTCGACTATGCCGCCAGCGACGCTTTGCTGAAGCGGGTTGGCATCGCTTCGGCATTGGCCGGCAAAGCCGTCGTGCAACTCACCTCCGGCTCACCGCGTCTGGCGCGGGAAGAAGCCCGGCTGGGTGGAAGCGCATGGTGCCGGCTATCTGGACGGAGCGATCATGGCCACTCCGGACTTTATCGGCAAATCAGAGACCGCACTGCATTATTCGGGTTCCCGTGACGTTTACGAGAAGCACAAGCCCCTGCTTTTCGCACTCGGCGGCGCCACGAGCTATGTCGGGGAACTGCCGGGTCAAGCCTCAGCGCTTGATACCGCTCTGCTCACGCAGATGTGGGGCGGGCTCTTCGGAGCACTCCAGGGCATGGCCGTCGCCGAGACCGAAGGTCTCGACCTGGCGACGTTCAGGAACCATCTTTCCGGATTCAAGCCTGTTGTCGATGCCGCTCTGTTCGACCTGGTGGATAGAACGAATGCACGCCGTTTTGCCGGCGACGACGCGACGCTGGCGTCGTTGGGCGCCCACTACAGCGCCTTCCAGCATCTGCTTGAGGCATGCGAGGAGCGAGGGCTCGACGCGGCTATGCCGCGCGCCATGGATATGATCTTTCGACAGGCGCTTTCGCTCGGGCGCATAGAAGATGATTGTGCATCTCTGGCACCCCTGTTTCGAAATGGCTCGTCGCGCCACAGCCGGGAGACAGCGGAATGCATAGCGGCAACACAAAGCGAACCGCAACCTGCTCATGCCGGAGCGTGGAACTTGTCCTCGCCGGCGAGCCGCGACGCGTCTATGCGTGCAGTCGCATGGAGTGCCAGCGCTGCACCGGAACGGCGTTCTCGTACCGGGCCATCTACGCCGGTTCTGCCCTCGTCGACCAGAAAGGCGAGACCAGATCCTGGCGCAGAACCGGCTCGTCGGGACAATGGCTGGAGCAGACATTCTGCACCACATGCGGCTCGGTCGTCTTCATGCGGGCAGAAGGGCTCAAGGATGCGCTGTCGGTATCGGTCGGCTGCCTGGAGGACCGGGAATTCCCACCCCCGATAATGCTCCATGGCCTCAAAGAAAGCATGGATGGCTTTGTTTGGAAGGCGTGCCCGAAGCAGCCGCCTCTTGAGGAGCGGATCACCAAACGATGCCTGGCTTGCAGCAGGCTCGGCATCGTGAGTTCGGCAACGTCTCCTTCGGCAATCGATTTCCGTTCAAGACGGTCCTGATTGGGCGGATAGCTGTCGCGGGCGACTGCGAATCCCAAGGCTCCCTCGCAGCACTCCTTGCAACACTTTGCGCTCCCCGACGTTCTCCCAAGGCACGCTCCGAAGCCGATTGTCGCGGCTCCAATGGCAAATCCAATTGCTGGAGCGAGGGAGCCATAACGGCTTCGCGGCTGGCCACGCCACCCCGCGGGCGGTGGCGGTTCGGCGACCTACTTCGATATGACGCTGGAGGAGACGCCATGGACATGGGCAACAGGAAGACGCAGTTCAATATCTGGTACTGGATCGTCGCCTTCGTCGGGCTGATGATGTTCCAATATGTCTACACTGCCACGCAGAATATCGCGCAGATTCCCTACAGCCAGTTTGAGACCCTGCTGCGCGACGGCAAGATCGCCGACGTGCAGGTGTCCGATCGCTTCATCCAGGGCCGCTTCAAGGAACCGCAGGACGGCAAGCCGCTGTTCATCACCACGCGCGTCGAGCCGAATCTCGCGCGGCAGCTGCAGGAACACGGCGTCACCGTCACTGGCCAGATCGAAAGCACCTTCCTGAGCGACCTGCTCTCCTGGATCGTCCCGATCCTCGTCTTCTTCGGCTTGTGGATGCTGCTGATGAGGCGAATGGGTGGCGGTTTGATGCAAATCGGCAGGAGCAAGGCCAGGGTCTATGTCGAGGCCAATACCGGGGTCAGATTCGAGGACGTGGCGGGTGTCGATGAAGCCAAGGCCGAGTTGCAGGAAATCGTGGATTTTTTGAAAAGCCCGCAGGAATACGGCCGTCTTGGCGGGCGCATTCCCAAGGGCGTGCTGCTGGTCGGACCGCCCGGCACCGGCAAGACACTGCTGGCGAAAGCCGTTGCAGGCGAGGCAAAAGTTCCGTTCTTCTCGATCTCGGGCTCAGAATTCGTCGAGATGTTCGTAGGCGTCGGCGCCGCCCGTGTGCGCGACCTGTTCGAACAGGCACGCGCCAAGGCCCCAGCGATCATCTTCATCGACGAGCTCGACGCGCTGGGCCGCGCCCGCGGTGCGAGCCCGATGATGGGCGGCCACGACGAAAAGGAGCAGACGCTCAATCAACTCCTGGTTGAGCTCGACGGTTTCGATCCGAAGATCGGCGTCGTGCTGCTCGCCGCGACGAACCGCCCGGAAATCCTTGACCCGGCACTGCTTCGCGCCGGCCGTTTCGATCGGCAGGTGCTGGTCGACCGCCCGGACAAGCAAGGCCGCGTCCAGATACTCCAGGTCCACATGAAGAAGGCGAAGCTGGCAGCGGATGTCGAGGCCGAGAAAGTTGCCGCGCTGACGCCGGGCTTTACCGGCGCCGACCTCGCCAATCTGGTCAACGAGGCGACCCTGCTTGCCACGCGCCGGAAGGCAGATGTCGTGACGATGGACGATTTCAACAATGCGGTCGAGCGCATCGTGGCGGGGCTCGAGAAGCGCAACCGGCTGTTGAACCCGAGGGAACGTGAGGTCGTCGCCTATCACGAAATGGGCCATGCTCTGGTAGCCATGGCGCTGCCCGGCGTCGACCCGGTGCACAAAGTATCGATCATCCCACGCGGCGTCGGCGCGTTGGGCTACACGATCCAGCGGCCGACCGAGGACCGATTCCTCATGACTCGCGAGGAACTGGAGAACAAGATGGCGGTGCTGCTCGGCGGCAGAGCGGCCGAGCAGATCGTGTTCGGGCATCTGTCGACGGGGGCCGCCGATGACCTGGCCAAAGTGACCGATATCGCCCGCGCCATGGTTACGCGTTATGGCATGTCGGAAAAGCTCGGCCAAGTGGCGCTGGAAAAGGACCAGCGCTCCTTCCTGAGTCCCAACCCACTCGCCGGCGGTCCGTGCGAGCACGATTACGGCGAGGCCACCGCCGAAGCTATCGACGCGGAAGTTCGCAGCATCGTCGACACAGCTTTCGCGCGAACCGTCGGCCTGCTCACCGAGCGACGGGATCTGCTGGAAAAGACGGCGCGCAAGCTGCTCGAAATCGAGACGCTCAGCGAGGCTGAACTTGCATCGCTCGTCGGAAACCTCTCGGCACCGGATCGTGCGACAACGGAGGCATCCGATCCGCAATCGGGGAAGCGACCGGTACGACGAGGCAAGGCTGCGGCGACAAACGTCTCGCGCCCGGCCGAGTGATGACCTTCCTCGTCCCAACGTGGTCCCCAGGTCCCAACCACCGCTCGTCCAAAAGCCCGATACGGGCTGCAAGATCGCCGTACATCGTCATGTTGCAGCCCAGGACAAAGCCGCCGGGATGGACATCAGGGTCAGTCGCTCGCGGACCGGCGACCGTTTGATCGTGAACGGCAGATCGCTGGCATCGCCAATCTGGACGCGGCCTCCCAGGTGACCCGTTCCCAGTGGCATAGTGTCGCTGCCAATCACTGAGATAGTCGCCGAGGACCTGGCAATCATCAACAACGAAGACCGGCACGGCCTCTCGCACGCGCCCGGCCGGCGTTGCGGGCCGCCGCCATTCGGCGCCGCGCGGCGGCGCCGGTTGACCAATAAGGCAGCGTTACGCGACCGATCCTTGTCTGTTTTTCGGATTTGGCATTGCTTCGTCAAGGTCCGAACCCGTCAGCTACGATAGGCCAGGCTGAATGACCGATATCATTTGCCTCGAATTCGCCCCGATCTGCGATGGTTGACCCGCCTTGATGGCATGTTCGCTTTCGTGCTGGCGACGCCGGAGCGGATCATCGCGGCGCGCGACCCACGCGCGGCATCAAGCCGCTCTACGTGGCGCGGCTCGGAGAGGGGCTCGCCTTCGCGCCTCCGAGTTGAAGGCCTTCGACGGGATCGGGGTCGAGCCCGTCGAGGCAATCCCGCCCGGCGCCCTGCTCGACAGTCTTCACGAACCGCGGCGCTGGTTCGCACGCCCCACGGCGATGCCGAGGGGACGGGGTGTATTGGCAGCTTGGGTCGACATGACGTTGAAGCTTGCCCATTCCCAGGCCAAACTCGATCACCCTCGCCCCAGGTAGCACTAACCGGGCAATGATTTTCGTCCTTTCCTCCCAGTCCTCGAATTCCGATGCATCGGTCCACCGCTCAAAGTCGGTCTTTCCGAACAGCTTGCATCTGAGCGCTTTTAGTCTTGTCGACCAACTGTTGTATTCCAGCATGGCGGCCCCTGATTCAGCCTTGGTCCCCGATCGCGTCGCGAATGCGACGGTAAGCGGTATGGCCGGCAGCGATTTGAGCTTCGGCCCTGGCCAATATCGCCGGGCGAATAGCGGGCGCCTCTTCCCACAGGCGCCGGAGCGCCGATCGAAGCTTCTCGGCAGAGTTCGGATGATCGAGTGCCACCATCTCGCAGCCCGTGCCGAACATATCGGCGAGGCCAAGGAACTTGTCGACATAGTAGTCGGATCTGGCTAGCCCGATCGTCGGGATACCGTTGGCCAACGCGAAAACGCCGGCGTGGTAGCTGCCAGTGACTACGACCCGACAGCGCTGGATTTGCCGAATGAGGTCGATCGGTGTGCGGATCGCGAGTGCCCGGTTCAGCTCGGTCTCATCGGTGGGCATCAGTCCACGAATTGCGTCGATGTCCGCTTCGCCAGGCACCCATGAGACTGGAACGGCGATCAAGGGTGCCTCGAGCGAATCCGATGTGGCGCCTAAGACATGTCGCAGCCCTTCGAGAATATCCGCTGATACTCCTGAATAGGAGGAAAGACGTAGATTGACGCCAATGCCGGTGCCAAGCTCATCCACTCGCATCTCATGCGCCATTTCGATGGCGTCATCGCCGGTTGCGCAGATCCTGTCCTTGGAAACACCCAGCTCCGCGAGCAGAGGAAGCCCGGCTCGCGTTTCGCGAAGCGCGATCAAGTGGAGCCTTGGCAATATGGCCGATGCACGCGCTTTCAGCTCGGCATTGGCAAGCGGGCCCATCCCCTGGCCGACCATGACCACCGGCCGTCCTTTCCTTGCAAGCGCGAGATTCAGAGTTTCGAGTACCGACAGGGCATATTCTGGGAAAGCGTCTGTGATTCCGCCCATTCCACTTACAAGCACAAGGTCTGCCCTGTCCACAGCATCGGTGAAGCGAAGAAGTGCCGCGCGCGCATCCGGCATGTGCCTAAACTTAAGGCGCCAGAACAGAGAAACGAGCCTCGGCGCGTGTCGGCGAATGCGATCGGGCCAGTGCTTGGGCACGAACCGCTTCAACTTGGCCGGCCTGAAATCAGGCTTGAGCCATAGGGCGCGCCCTTCGGCGGACAGGGGGGTGGCAAAGGGACAGAAGCGGCGAAGGGCGTCCGGATCGTCAGTCAGAACGTTGATCGTCGAATTGTCGCACAGCCGCGCAAGCCGCTCCGTGGCAGCATAGAGCATCGCCATGTCACCGATATTACGCAGCACATAGTCGCTCGGCTCTACGAGTATCTGGATTGGGCGATGATTAAAGGGCATCCTTTTCCCCTAGATCCGAGTGGGGACCGAAGGTTAGCACAACGTCTGAGGCAATCGAGCCCATTTGCGCGACGCCGGATTTTACTGACACGTCTGCTTGGATCAGATCACGATGATGCTTGCGCCGACCTGAAGATCCGCTCTTGATATTCGAGGCCAGAAGCGGCGGGTCTGCTACCGGCCCCAAATCTACCCCAGAGCTGTAGCTCGGGCATTGTTCGTTTCTCCATCGGCCAATCAACGCCAAGGAGAACGGAAATGGGTTACTCTCAATACGATCCTGCAATTCAAGGACGCGCTGCTTGGAATGCCGGAAAGTCAGTAGGCACGAAGCGGCCTTTCACACAAAAGCAAATCTGGGCGATCCGCTTCTTCCTCGATCGCGAAGGACGCCTTCGTGACCGGCCGCTGCTGTCACGCGATCGAACTGAACGCAGCCTATGTCGATGTCGCGGTGCTGCGTTGGCAGGACTTCACCGGCCAGGCAGCAGTGCTGGAGGGCGACGAACCGACCTTCGCCGAGATCGCTGCGGCAGAGCTGGAGGAGTGGCATGACCAGGAGGGAGCTTGCCCGGGTTTGGCCACCGACTCGCGATGCTGCTGGCCTTGCCGGCCATAAGCCAATGAGCCCGGTCGAAGCGATTCGACGAGAGTGCCTGGACTGCTCAGGCCAGCATCTGGACGAGGTAAAGCTCTGCGAGACGGTGACCTGTCCGCTCTGGCCATTCAGAGCCGGCCGCCATCCCTACACCAGAATGTGCCTCCTGGAGGTCAATTCTGAGCAACGGCCCTTTCACCGGCACTCCGGTGGCCCAAAATCGCTCTTCGTCGGGAATTGGCCTCCAGCAGCATGATTGCCGGGAAGGCGAGGCCAAGGCAGGCTAGGCGGCGAGTGTGGTATCTGGTGAGGCAGGCTGATGGCCCACCCCAGCCATCAGCCCGATGCTTTTCATCGCCGTCAGGTAGAGGCGCTGGCAGGCTAGGGGCAAGGTTGCACGCCGGCTCAGCCGGTTGACCCAGGTCCGCAGATTGAACACGTCGACTGAACGGCATCAGCCGAACACCCCGACTACGAAGGTGATCGCGGATCCGCGGAGAAGGTTGGATTTCAGGTCCTCTCCCTCCGCAACTCGTCACATTTCGCATTCCATCGACACCAAGTACCCGGAAAACCGCGCGTATCGGGAGCGAAGCGATCATGACAGCGTTGGTTGATGCGCCTGTTCAGGGGGAACTAATATTGCCTCGGGGCGCGGCGGATCCGCGCCGCGTTCCGGATCCCGGCCGGACAAGCAAGGCCGCGTCCAGATACTCCAGGTCCACATGAAGAAGGCGAAGCTGGCGGCGGACGTCGATCCCGAGAAGGTTGCCGCGCTGACGCCGGTTTTTACCGGCGCCGACCTTGCCAATCTGGTCAATGAGGCAACCCTGCTCGCCACGCGCCGGAGGGCCGATGTCGTCACGATGGACGATTTCAACAATGCGGTCGAGCGCATCGTGGCCGGGCTCGAGAAGCGCAACCGGCTGTTGAACCCGAGGGAACGCGAGGTCGTCGCCTATCACGAAATGGGCCATGCCTTGATAGCCATGGCGCTGCCCGGAGTGGACCCCGTGCACAAGGTATCGATCATCCCGCGCGGCGTCGGCGCGTTGGGCTACACGATCCAGCGGCCGACCGAGGACCGCTTCCTCATGACCCGCGAGGAACTGGAGAACAAGATGGCGGTGCTGCTCGGCGGCAGGGCGGCCGAGTGGATCGTGTTCGGGCATCTGTCCACGGGGGCCGCCGACGACCTGGCCAAAGTGACCGATATCGCCCGCGCCATGGTGACGCGTTACGGCATGTCGGAAAAGCTCGGCCATGTGGCGCTGGAAAAGGACCAGCGCTCCTTCCTGAGCCCCAACCCACTTGCCGGCGGTCCGCGCGATCACGATTACGGCGAGGCCACCGCCGAAGCTATCGACGAGGAGGTTCGCGGCATCGTCGACACAGCTTTTTCGCGAACCGTCGGCCTCCTCACCGGGCGACGGGACCTGCTGGAAAAGACGGCGCGCAAGCTGCTCGAGATCGAGACGCTCAGCGAGGCCTAGCTCGCATCGCTCGTCGGAAACGTCGCGACACCGGATCGCACAGCGGCATCCGAACCGCAATCAGGGAAGCGACCGATACGGCGAGGCAAGGCTGCGGCGACAAATTTTTCGCGCCGGGCCGAGTGACGGCCTTCCTGTCCCGACGTGGTCCGGAGTCGACTGCCGAAAAACCGCAGCCCCACATCAGAGATACTGCCTGCGGCGGGAAGGCGACCGCGGCAAGCAGAATCGCAATCCCTCATCAATCTATTGATTCATGCTGGTAAAGCTCATCCATGCTGAGCGTCGCCAGAGCTGCGAAAGGCGCCTGCTTTTTCACGCGACCGCCGCTGAGGATCACCACGTCGTCGCAGAATGAGATGGTGCTGTGATGATGACTGATCACTATGGTCGTGCGGCGGCCTGCCCTCGACTTCAAGGTCTCGACAATTGCCGCTTCCGACAGTCCGTCCACCGCATTGGTAGCTTCGTCCAGGATGAGGATATCGGGATCGCGCACCAATGCTCTCGCCAGTGCGATCCGCTGCCGCTGTCCGGCTGAAAGATTGACGCCCCTGTAGCCGACGACCGTCTGGTAGCCTTGCGGCAGATGTTCAATGAATTCATGCGCTTCGGCCAGCTTTGCAGCACGCTGGGCGTCGCCGGCCGAGGCTGCGTCCTGCCCGTAGATTATGTTCTCAAAAATGGTGCCATCCACCAGTTCCAAATCCTGGCTGGCAAGTGCGATATGCCTTCGCCAGTGGCTGGGATCGATCTGGTCGAGGGGTGATCCATCGACGAGAATTCTACCGGCATCAGGCTCGACGAAGCGGCACAGGAGATTGACGATCGTCGTCTTGCCTGCGCCTGAGCGGCCGATGAGCGCCGTCGAGCGGCCGCTGCGGATCTCGAATGCCGCCGAATGCAGCACCACCGCACGCTGGTCCTTGCCGGAATAGGTAAAGGTCACGTCATCGAACTTGATCCCTTGCGCCAAGCCCTGGAACGGTCGGTGTCCTCGCGGAGGTTCGGGCTTGTCGGTCGGGTCCAGCATCCAGACCACCTCTTCAAGCGATCCGCTCAAGCCTTGCAGCTGGCTCCAGGCCATTTGCAAGGCCCGCATATACGGCTGCAGCCTGTAGAGCAGGATGACGAACGCGACGATCAGCGGGAAACTCACGCCCACGAACCAGGCTCCGATCACTACCGCCAGAAACAGCATCGCGTGGAGAATCTCGGTCAGCGGCGGCAACGCGCCCTGACGCGTAAGCAGGACGAAAGCAGCCCGGCGAACCGCGTCCGACGCCTGATCGAACGTCGCCTTCTCGCGGCTCTCCTGTCCGAAAATGCGGATCAGACGCCCGGCATGCACGAGGTGGAGCATCTGCGATGCAAGATCGCTGTTGCGCGAGGCGACGCTGCGGCTGGGCGCCTTCAAATTGGCTGACAGCACGGCGTGCGCGATCTGAACGACGACCAACCCCAGCGTGACCAACAGTGTCATCTGCCATGAAAGCAGCAGCAGAAAAGCCAGCAGAATGATTGCGGCCGATGCGCTGACGATGGCCGTCAGCATGATCTGGATCGCATCCGATGCCCGCCAGGATTCGTTGGAGATGATGTTGAGCAGCCGTCCGGGACTTTGCTGCAGGAAGAATGGATAACCGACCCGCAGCAACTGCTCCGACAGTGCGCTGCGGATCGAATGGCTGGCCTTGCCATAGATTAAGGTCGTCAGCAGCGTGTTTGCGAAGGCGAAGACGTTCTTCAGGACGATCGAGCCGAGAATGGCGGCCGAAATGACGATCAGCCGTTCGCGCTCGCTCAGGTCAGATCCGAAATGCTGGAGCACGGCAGAAAAGCCGGCCATTCCGGTTTGATCCCCCTGGCCCATGATGATGCCCAGCAAGGGGATGATCAGGCCTATGCCGAAGCCTTCAAGAGCCGCGCTGACAAGACCCAGCATCACCACGGCAGGAAGCAGCCGCAGTTGCTTCCTTCCAAGCGCGCGGCGCAGCATCGGCAGGCTCGGCGGTACCAGTCGCATTATGGCGTATTCACCCTCGCCTCGGCATTTGCCTGTTGATGCTGTGCTTGTTGATCCTGCCGCACTTGCGGCGCCTCTGGCCGTCTCGCCAACGAGAGAACCGCGAACTTGGCCGCGCCGAGCAGATTCATGACGACGATCGGCCAGTGCGACAGCTTGAGTTCGCAATCGAACCGAGGCCCCTTCACCAATTCCCGGAAAGCCGATCGCACGGCCCAGTAGAAATGGCGAAGCAGCCAAGGCGCATGGCGAACATGTTTCAGGCACAGCCCGCCATTGCCCAGGCAGTAGTCGCGGTGGAGCTTTTCGATCGCCTTGTGATCTCGCCGGCCGTGATGGTGGAAAATCGTCATGTCGGGCACATATTCGACCGGGATTCCGAGCAGCACCGCTCGCACAAGATAGTCCGTATCTTCCGCGGAGCGCAGCGGGCCGCCTGCGCCGAACCGCTCGTCGAAAAGGCCGATACGGGCAGCAGCATCGCGGTGCATCGTCATGTTGCAGCCGAGCACAAAGCCGCCGGGATGAACATCCGATGTAAGCCGCTCGCGGACCAGCGATCGCTTGATCGTGAACGGCAGATCCCTGGCATCGCCGATCTCGACGCGGCCTCCCCGGACGACCCGTTCCCCGGTCCCATAGTGTCGCTGCAAATCACTGAGGTAGTCGCCATGGACCTGGCAATCATCATCGACGAAGACCAGCACACGGCCCCGTGCGCGCGCCAGACCGGCGTTGCGGGCCGCCGCCAATCCGCGTCGTGGCTCGCAAACAGCCGTAAATGGCATGTCCGACAGTTCGGCGATGCTGGCCAGGCGTTCTGCCGTGCGGTCAGTCGAGCCGTTGTCGACAACCACGAGTTCGGCCGCGAAGGCAGGATGGGCACGGCACGCGGCCTGGATCGACTTGATGCAAGGCTCGAGCACCGCAACGCGGTTGCGCGTGCAGACGATGAAGCTGACCTCCGGCGCCGGGCCGTGCTGCGGCCGGGGATCGGCCGAAATGGGCGCAAGCATACTCGAGCGACTGTGCTCCAGAGGCTGGTGGGATTTGACTGTCATTCTAGCTCGACCCAAGGGAAGGCAGAACCGCCGCGGCCGGCACGGATTGCAAGTACCGCGACAAGGCGTCTACCTGCCTGGTCGCCGACATCGAGACGAGACTGAACCGCGGCGCGTAGGCGCCGGCACGCAATGCGTACCGCTCGCGACGCCGAATGCGGTCCCATTTGGCAGTCCGCGTCAGGAACTCATGCGTCAACAGCGGTTGCATCTCATCGCCTACGAGTTGGTAGAGGAAATAAAACAGGTTCAGCGTGCCGGCCTCATAGCTCGGCCTCGTTTCCGCCGGCAGTCCGGAAATCCTCTCCTGCAGCGCAAGCATCCAATCGGCGGCACGGCGGACCGTGTCCATTGAGGCAGTATCACCGATGTCGCGGAGGTCCCGCGCGTTTGGCGCGAGGCCTTCCCGCTCAAGGGTTTCGGCCACGATCTTCAAATGCGTCCTTCGCAGCTCCCGCTTGTGCCGGTTCGTCACGCTGTCGCCATGGATACGATAGGCGATCAGGTTTTCGGGGATCATAGCCGCCGGGTAACGGTCGGTGAGCCGTCTGAAGAGATCGAAATCTTCGGCATGGGTATAGCTCTCGTTGTAATATAGATCGCCGTCCTTTATGGCGTTCCTATTAAAAACTACCGTAGGATGCATGAATATCGTGAAGAACATTGATAATATGCCCAAGATATTTTCCTGAAGAACTGGATCAGGCAGGCCTTTGACGATGCGTTTGCCAAGCAGGAAATCGACACCTGCGCCGCACAGGGCGAGGTCGGGCCGCTGGTTGAAGAGTGCGACCTGACGCGATAGGCGCCAGGGATAGGCGATATCGTCGGCGTCCATCCTGGCGACCAGATCACCCCGAGCCACCGCCAGCCCTTCATTCAGGGTTGCGATGAGGCCCCGGTTTTCGCGTGAGACGATGGAGATGCGGTTGTCAGATCTGCGGAAATTCTGCAGGATCTGCAGGGAATTATCCGTCGATCCGTCATCGGTCGCGATGATCTCCAGGCGATCGTAATCCTGCCGCAGGATGCTGGCGAGCGCGGCAGCCAGATAAGGTCCGGCATTATAGATCGGCAGCAGAACGGACACCAAGGGAGCAGCCATGGTCAGCTCCGATCCGTTCGCGGGAGGTCGCGTGCCAGGGATGCTTTGCGGCCATCGAGCGGGCCGCTGAAATAAACTCCTGTTGTCCTTCCAAGCCACCCGGCGTCATTCGTTTTGGCACCTGCCAGGATGACGGCGCCAGTTCCTGGAGCAACATAGGGGAAGTAGCGCTTGAGGCTGTTGAGCGGCTTTTCGAAAAGCAGCCATGAGACCGAAGCCACGATGATGGTCGCCGCTCCCGCAACCAGGAATCGCCCCGGCCCTTGCTCAGAGACGTTGAACGGAATCCAGGGCTGGGACATGACCGCGAGCGACAGGACGATGGGATGGTAGAGATAAACGCCGTAGCTGACGCGACCAAGGGCCAGCAGCGGTGGCAGGTTGAGAAACTTCCCCCGATAACCGCCAATGCCGGAGGAACAGCTCGCAACGACCACGACCAGCGGCGCGAGAGGCAGGACTTCCAAGAGCAGCCAGCGGACCCATTCCTGCACGGAATTTGCCGGCGTCGGAGCAAACCACTGCAGGACGAAAAAGGCGGCCGCGAGCGCCGGCCAGCCAAATCGCAACCACTGCGGCAAGACAGCGGTTCTGGTTCGGTAGACTGCAAGCAGCGCACCTGATGCCAGCGCGTCCATCGATGCCTGCGGAAGCAGGTCGCGCGCGAGGTCGGGACTTCCGGTGATCGGCCAATAAAAGCGATACGACAACGACAACAGGATGACGCCGATGCAGATCGACTGAAGACGCCGGAGCGGCGCCAGAAAAACGATCAATGGCCAGACGATATAGAACTGCTCCTCAATGCTCAGGCTCCAAAGATGGGCGAGGACCCAAGGCGTCCATTCGTTGCGCAGTGCAAACCAGAAATTCGACAGATAAAGCGCATGCCAGACCAGCGATCCCCTCGACTGCTCCAGGTCGACCAGCCAAACGAAAGCCAACACGGCAAAGTAGGGAGGGAATATACGCAGCGCCCGCCTGATGTAGAAGGATTTGAGTGCGGGTGCGGTTTCGAATTCAGCGGCCGCGCGCGCGTCCAGAAGAAGCCGCGTGATCAGAAAGCCGCTCAGTACGAAGAACAGTCGCACGCCGATGTGGCCCCAGAAGGAAGACCCTCCCGCCGCAAAGAAATGCGAATGCATTACCATCGTCACGGCGATGGCCCTCAGCGCGTCCAATTGCGTGGCGCGTCTCATCGGCCGCTTCCGCCAGTTGGATGTCTCCGATGACATCGTTGCCGCGGGTCGCCGCTGCTCACTCTGCGGACAGCGGCGCCTGCGCAATGCGGCTGATCGTTTTCGCTCAAAGCGCTGCGTCTCGCGCGGGCTGCGGAGGTTCGGGCGGAGCGACCAAATGGCTCTGCGCCATCCCCCGCCAGTGGGCCCACCAGATTGCAGATTGCCTAAACACCACGGAATCTCTTCACGCCATCGAATGCCCCAGCGCGACGATAGGAAAAAAATGCTGCGTCGCAACACAAAATGTTAACGCGTTTGAAATAGTCGCGTGAGGCACGGCCTGAGAAATGCGCGAAATCCGCCCGAATCTGGCCATTTTTGACAGTTTTTGACCGAAGCTCGGACTTATTCACAGTTCATGTTGGCGCGACTGTGCTGCATTGCAGCGTGATCGATCGATAATAGGGATGACGTAATACTCGCCTAGGAATATGAATACACCCGGTTTGATGCGCTCGCCTGGCTGGCGCGCAGCATGCACATTCCCCTACACATTGTCCGGATCGAGGCGATCGCCCGGCAGGCATCGCTTCGCGCTTGCAGCGGCCTGATCGTCGCATCGGCTGCTGAGCGCGAACGGCTCAGCAAAGCCTACCCGCGCATTCGACTCGACATGGCCAATATCGCCAACCCGATCGACGTCGAGGAATGGAAAGCGATCGCACGCCAGGAAGCGCGGAAAAGCCTCGGCTTGCCGAGTGAGACGTTTATTGCCGCAATCACGGGCGCATCGACATCCGCCGGAAAGGGCTCGATGTGCTCTTGAAAGCCTGTCTTCCTTTTTGGGGACGCGTCATCCGAACTGGTGATAATCGGCTCCGGTCAGGACCGAGATATATTTGCCAGGCTCTTGTGCGAGGCCGGACTGCCGAATGTGAGATGGCTTTCCGATTATACTACGGACCGGTCGCTGATCCGACACTGGCTTTCGGCGGCGGATGCCTACGTCACGACGTCCCGCATCGAAGGCATGCCGGTCGCACCGCTGGAGGCGATGGCTTGCAGTCTTCCCATCGTCGCCACCGATGCACAGGGGCTTCCCGACATTTGGCAAATGGCCGAGAGTCGGGTGGCCTGATGGTTCGAAAGGATCGCCCGGACGAAGTCGCGCAGGCCCTGAAGCGCCTGAAGCACGATCTGCACTTGCGGGAACGCCTTGGTCGGGCGGCCCGAAAGCGGATAGAGGAAAATTTTTCGCTTGCCGCAGTCGCCGCCGCTCTCGATTGCTTGTTTGACCATGCGGTAGGGCTCTTCCGCAAAAAGATCCTCACAACTGGCGGCGATACCAGGTCAGCGCCGTTTCGACGATCCGGTCGATTCCGGATTGCTCAGGCCTCCAGCCGAGTTCCCGGCTCGCCTTCCCGGCCGCGGCTACAAGCGCAGGCGGGTCACCCGCTCTGCGCGGACCGTAGGCTACGGGAAGGCGCGTTCCCGAAACCCGGCTCACCGCATCGACCAACTCGTTCACCGTCGTCCCGGTTCCGGTGCCGAGATTGTAGACGTGGACTCCCGGATCGCGCAGAAGCTTCTCCCCCGCCAGAACGTGCGCACGGGCGAGATCGGTGACGTGGACATAGTCCCGCACCGCGGTTCCGTCCCTTGTGTCGAAGTCGGTGCCATTAATGGTAAAAATCCGGCCCGATCTAACCGCCGCCTCGATAGCGAGCGGAATGACATGCGTTTCCGGTTCATGCCGCTCACCGACCTCGCCGTCCGGATCACATCCGGCCGCGTTGAAATACCGAAGCACAACCGCGTTGAGGCCATGGGCATCCGAAAGATTGTCCACCATTCGTTCTACAATGAATTTCGACCATCCATAGGGATTGATGGGCGACTGCGGATGCGTTTCGTCAATCGGGGAACGAATCGGAACGCCGTAAGACGCGCAGGTGCTCGACAAGATCAGCTTGTCGACGCCGATCTTCAGCATTTCCTCGAGCAAGACCAGCGTCCCAAAACTGTTGTTTCGGTAGTAGAGTTCCGGGCGCTCGACGGACTCGCCGACATAGGCGTAAGCGGCGAAATGCGCCACCACATCCGGCCGATACTGGTGCAGCGCTGCTGCCACCGCTACGCGATCGCAAATATCGCCCTCGACAAGCGGTCCCCATTTGACCGCATCGCGCCAGCCGCGCGAGAGGTTGTCATAGGCAATGACCGACCAATCGGATTCGGCGAATGCCTTGCAGCAGTGTGAGCCGATATAGCCCGCCCCGCCAGTGACCAAGACTGTTTTCATTCGGCTGCAGCGGACCGAGCGTATCCCGACGAGACCAAGCCTTCGAAATAGGCAATAGTCGTGGCGAGACCGTCGCGCAATGCGATTTTTGGCTTCCAATTGAGCTGGCGCAAGGCACACCCGATATCAGGCTTTCGCTGCCTTGGGTCATCGACGGGCAAAGGTAAAAACCTGATCTTGGATCGGCTTCCGGTAAGTTCGATCACGAGATTGGCAAGTTCGAGCATCGTGAATTCGACCGGGTTGCCGAGATTGATTGGGCCGGTAACATCGTCGGCCGTGTGCATCAGGCGAACCAGACCGTCGATGAGATCATTGACGTAGCAAAATGAGCGTGTCTGCTCGCCGGTGCCGTACACGGTTATCGGTTTGTTTTGCAGTGCCTGCATGATGAAGTTGGAAATGACGCGGCCGTCGTCCGGACGCATCCTCGGACCGTAGGTGTTGAAGATGCGCGCTACCTTGATCCGCAGCCTGTGCTGCCGCCAATAGTCGAAAAACAGGGTTTCGGCACACCGCTTGCCTTCGTCGTAACAGGAACGGGGACCTATCGGGTTTACCCTGCCCCAATAGTCCTCGGTCTGCGGGTGAATCTCGGGATTTCCGTAGACTTCAGACGTGGACGCCTGAAGGATCTTTGCGCGAACCCGCTTGGCGAGTCCCAGCATATTGATCGCCCCATGAACGTTGGTCTTTGTCGTCTGGACCGGATCGAACTGATAGTGAACCGGGCTTGCCGGGCAAGCAAGGTTGTATATTTCATCAACTTCTACGTAGAGCGGAAATGTCACGTCGTGGCGAATGATCTCAAAGGATCTGTTGTCGAGCAAATGCGAGACGTTTCTCCGACTTCCTGTGAAGAAATTGTCGACGCATACAAGCTCGTGGCCTTCAGCAAGCAACCGCTCGCATAAGAACGATCCCAGAAAACCTGCGCCCCCCGTCACCAAGACTCGCTTTGCCTGCGGCATTTTTGGGATCCTCACGCCAGTTCTTCACGCAATCGAATGCGCAAAGCCCTGGGGGGAGGATAGGAAAAAAATGCTGCGCCGAAAACACAAAATGTTAACGGACCTGAAATAGTCGCGTGAGTGCGCGGCGCACGATCCATGAAAAAGCCCCTTTTGCCATTCTTTGACGGTTTTCGTCCGAACCTCAGCCTACCGGCAATCGACATTTGGACGTGAATGCGCTGCGTTGCATCATGATCGTAATAAAGGGAGATGGGTCCTGCACAGTCTTGACCCGGCTCCTATCGCTGCCGATGAACGCCTCGCAGCTTGGGGGTCAAAAGCTGACATAGCCGATGTCCACTTTCGACCTCTGCGTGCTCCTTCGCCAACCCTACGCCGGTTTCAATTGCCTGCGCGGCAGCCGCGGGAAGGCCATCGCCACCGCCACCGCGCCGAGCCCGACAAGGGCCGAGCCGATGAACAGCCAGGAATAGCTGGCATAGGCGTCGAACACCATGCCGCCGGCGAGCGGGCCGAAAGCCATGCCGATGCTGGACAGCATGGTTACGGCACCAAACACCGTGCCGAGGATGCGCTGGCCGAAATATTCGCGTGCCAGCACCGCATAGAGCGGCATCACGCCGCCATAGGTGGCGCCGAAGATAACGGCAAGCGTGTAGAATTGACCAAGCTCGCTGACGGCGAGATAGGCAGCGATGACCACCGACTGTATCGCCAGTCCGGTAATCAGCACCGGCTTGACCCCCATCCGGTCGGCAAGCACGCCGTATAAAAGCCTGCCGCCCAGCCCCGCCAGGCCCTCGATGCTGTAGATGCTGACCGCCGCCATCGGCGCTATGCCGCACAGCATCGCATAGCTCACCATATGGAAGATTGGCCCGGAATGCGCCGCGCAGCAGGCAAAAAAGGTCAGTGCCAGAACGATGAATTGCGGCGAGCGCAGCGCCTGTGGAACCGACATGCCGGTATCGTCGGCGGCAAGATCGGAGGCGGCGCCGTCCGCGGCAGGCTTGGGCGGCTGGCGCACCAGCAATGCGGCCGGCACCAGCAGCGCCCACGCCGCGATGCCGATGACCAGCATGGCGGTGCGCCAGTCATAGGCCGAGATCAGCCAGCGCGCGAAGGGCGAGATCGTCATGGGTGCCACGCCCATGCCGGCCGAAACCAGCGAAACCGCAAGGCTGCGGTTCTTGTCGAACCACGCCGTGGTCAGCGCGATCATTGGCGCAAAAAAGGCGCTTGCCGCGAGGCCGACGAGCACGCCATAGGTGATCTGGAAGACAAGCAGCGAGCCGGTGCGGCTGGCCAGCACCAGCGCCAGCCCGAGCAGCATCGCCCCTGTCACCACGACAATGCGAGCGCCGTAGCGATCGTAAATGGCGCCCCAGGCGAAACCGCCGAGACCCATCACTAGGAAGTTCAGCGTCATCGCGCTCGATATGCCGGCGCGCGACCAATCCGTGTCGAGCGCCATCGGTTCGAGGAAGATCGCCAGCGAGAACATCGCCCCGAGGGCGACGCAGGTCATCAGGGCGCCAGCCGCGACGATGATCCAACGATAGGAAAGGCTCATGCTTTTTCTCCCGAGATCGTTTGGACACGGCGCGACTTCGTTCGAACTTCGTCACACCGCTTGCGTCCGAAGGACGATGCCGACATTTCCAATCCTACAATCCGGTTGCATTTTTTATCCAGTCGCGAAATCGCGCCACTCGATTGCTCCAATGCCTACTCGATTGGTCCATTGCATTGACCGTGCGCCGCCCTGAGCTAGATTTCCAACCTGGCGATCAGGAGCTATCAGGCATGGAACTTCATCGCGGCCGTCTCATCGACCACGTCCAGCTGGTGGTCAGCGACCTTGCGGCAAGCCGGCGCTTCTACGAGGCGGTTTTCAAGGTGCTCGATGTTCCCATCGGCGGCAGCGCCGAGGATTATTTCTGGGCCGACGAGCTATTCGTCTCCAGCATCGACAGTCGGGCGGCCAGCGGACAACTGACGGGGCGCCACCACCTTGCCTTCCAGGCCAAGGACCGCGCGATGGTCGACGCCTTCTACAAGGCCGGCCTCGACGCCGGCGGCGCGGACAACGGCGCGCCGGGTGAGCGGCAGCACTACCATCCCGGCTACTATGCCGCCTTCCTGCTCGATCCCGACGGCAACAACATCGAGGCCGTCTTTCACGGGCCGGCCAACCGCAGCGCCGCTTCGGTGGAGATTACGTTTTAGCTCGATGACAGGTATTCTCGTTACGTCGCGCCGCGCCAACGCTTAATATTCAACTTCAACGCAGCGACGCTCAAAGGCTACCGCATGGCCATCGACGAAGCGCCGCTGTCTTTGCCACGGAGCTCCCGCCCTATCGCGTCAGCGCCGCCATCCGGCCCGCCAGGAACTCGACGAACAGCCGGGCGCGGACCGGTAGCTGTCGCCCATACGCATGGACGATGTGCACCGGCATAGTCGGCATCGCCACCTCGGGCAGAATGCGGACCAGACGGCCGGTGTCGAGATCGTCCTGCACGGCAAACTGCATCAGATGCGCGATGCCGGCTCCGGCCAGCGCCGCTTGCCGGATGGCGCCGCCGTCGTCCGTATCGAGCCGCCCGTTTGGCACGATCACCGCGCCGTCGGCTAATGTGACGGGATAAGGTCGGCCGGCCGTCTGGTAACGGACGAAGTCGTGGCTCTGCAAATCCTCGATTGAGGCCGGCCGGCCGCGCCGTTCGACGTAGGTCGGCGATGCCACCAGCACGATCGGCAGATTGGCGATCTTGCGCGCGATGAGCCCGGTGTCCGACAGCGTCCCCATGCGCACCGCTACATCATAACCTTCGCGGATCAGGTCGGCGTGACGGTCGGTGACACTGAGCTCGAGTTTCACTTCGCCGTGCTGCGCCAGGAATGCTTGCGCCCATGAGGCAATCAGGCCGCGCCCGAGTTCGACGGATGCCGTGACGCGCAGCAGGCCGCGCGCAGTATCCGCCATCTGGACGATGTCCTCGGCATCGTCCAGCGCTCTGAGCAAAGGCGCGGCCCGCTCGTAATAGGCGAGGCCTTCGCTGGTCAGTGCCAGCCGGCGCGTCGAGCGCTGGATCAGCCGCACGCCCAGCCGCCACTCGAGCCGCGCCACGCTCTTCGACACCGCCGACGGGCTGGAGCCGACCAGCCGGCTGGCGGCATGGAACGAGCCGGCATCGACCGTGCGCACGAAGGCGACGAGACCGGCGGTCTTTTCGAGGATGGTGGTCATTCAAGAATTCCAGGCACGAAAGAACCGATCGAGGTGATCCTAAATACGCTATCCGATCACCATTAAATACCGCTCATCATCGACAAAGGAGAGATTTGATGAGCAAGCTGAACGGCAAGGTCGCCATCATCACCGGCGCCTCCAAGGGTATCGGCGCCGGCATCGCCAAGGGTCTTGCGGCGGCCGGTGCCGCCGTGGTCGTCAACTATGCCTCGTCGAGGGAAGGTGCGGACCGCGTCGTTGCCGAGATCAAGGACGCAGGCGGCCGAGCCGTTGCCGTCCATGGCGACGTGTCGCAAGTGGCCGACGTGCGCCGCCTGTTCGAGGCCGCCAAATCGTCGTTCGGCGCGGTGGACATCCTGGTCAACAATGCCGGCGTCTTCGCATTCGAGCCGCTGGAAGCGGTGACCGAGGCCGAATTCCACCGTGAGTTCGACACCAATGTGCTGGGCACCATCCTGACCATCCGGGAAGCGGTGAACCATTTCGGCGCCGGAGGCGGCAGCGTCATCAACATAAGCTCGGTCGCCAGCCTCAACCCGCAGCCGAGCTCGCTGGTCTACGCCGCCACCAAGGGCGCAGTGGATTCGATCACGCTCTCCATGTCGAGAGAGCTCGGCGCCCGCAACATCCGCGTCAACGCCATCGCGCCCGGCGGCGTCGACACCGAAGGCCTGCAGCGGATCGGCATCGTCGGCAGCGAGTTCGAGAAGCAGGTCATCGCCATGACCCCGCTCGGCCGCTTCGGCCAGCCCGACGACATCGCCCGCATCGCGGTGTTCCTCGCCTCCGACGACGCATCCTGGCTGACCGGCGAGCGCATCACCGCCTCGGGCGGTTGGAGATAGGCATAGACCTGCCGTTTCACGGACCATCCCACGCAGCGCGACGTCGATAAAACCCTGCAATCGATGACGAGAGCGATCTGAGCCCTATGTTGCGGCGATGGAGGAGCGCCGTGCGGTATCGATGACGGCGAGAAGCCAGGGAGGCAACGGATGACGGACGACGAAAGAGCAATCCGAAAGCTGGTCGAGACGTGGATGGATGCGAGCAAGCGTGGAGACACCGCGACCGTCCTCAGATTGATGACGGACGACGCGATCTTCATGGTTCCCGGCCGGGAGCCCTTCGACAAGGAGATCTTCGCGGCAGCCGCGCAGGAGATGGCCGGCGTTCATGTCGACGGCACGAACGAGATCGTTGAACTACAGCTTCTTGGCGACTGGGCCTTCATGCGCGGTCGTATCGATATGACCGCAACGCCGCCGAACGGGAAGCCGGTGCGTCAATCGGGATATACGCTGACGCTCCTGCGCAAGGAGGCTGATGGTGCGTGGCGGCTGGCCCGCGATGCGAACCTGCTGACCGCGCAAGGCTAGAGCCGGTCTCCGGCATCTCTGCACCGGAAGGCGCGCCAGGGAGCGACAGGATGGCGAAGATGCGTGCAGGTCGCCCTGAACAGCGTTCCCCTCCTCCACTGATCACACCGGCAAGAGGGCGTTCGGCTTGACATCGGCGATGGAGGCGAAGGTGTGCGTTTCGCGCACGCCGGGCAGTGGCAGGATGACCCGCTGCAGGAAATCCTTGAACACCGCCATATCGGCGATCCGCGCCTTGACCAGATAATCGAAACCGCCAACCACCATATGGCACTCCAGAACCTCCGGGGCCTTCGCCACGGCTTCGGCGAAACGGTCAAAGACATGCGGCGCCGTGTGGTCAAGCCGGACCTCGATGAACACCAGCGTTCCCCTGCCGACCTTGCGCGGATCGAGCACCGCCCTGACCGCGGTGATGAACCCGTCGCGGAACAGGCGCTTCACCCGCTGGCTCGTTCCGGTCGGCGACAGCCCGACACGCCCGGCAAGATCAAGCGTCGTCCGGCGCCCATCCTCCTGCAGCAGCCGGAGCAGGCTGCGGTCTATCTGGTCGAGGTCGTCCATTTTCACAATCCACTCTATCTCAGGGATTTGTGTGCTGATTTTACGCAGAGATATCAAAATCAACGTATTTCATCACATAAAACCTCGCAATAGCCTGCGCTTCCCTCACCCACTCAAAGCAACCGTGGTGAGCCGATTTCGGCAAACAAAAGGAGTGCAAGATGACCAAGGAAGCGTTCAGCCCAGCCGGCAGGAGTGCGGCGGAAATCAGCAAGGGAGCGACCGAGATCCTGGTGCTGAGCGAAGTCGACGTGATGGCGTGCATCGATCTCAGCAAGCTTCTCGATGTTCTGGAAGACGGCTTCAAGGCGCTGTCACAAGGCAGGGTCGTCAATCCACCCCGACCACAGCTCAACATCCCAGGGGCCGGCTACAGCCTCGCCATGCCGGCCTGGATGGAGGGCATGAACCTGACCGTCAAGGTCGTCAACGTCTTCGAAGGCAATTTGGCCAAGACCCTGCCCAGCCACCTCGCCACCATCAGCCTGTTCGATCCGCTGTCCGGCCTGCCGGTCTGCATCATGGACGGCACCTTCATAACCGCGGTGCGAACCTCCGGCTCCGCCGTGCTGTCGGTGCGCGCGCTCGCGCGCCGGGACGCCAGGATAGCGACAGTGGTCGGCGCCGGCGTGCAGGCCAACCAGCACCTGCATCTGTTGCCGCTGGTGCGCGACTTTGCCGAAATCCGGGTCGCTTCGAAGAGCTTCGACGATGCGGCAGCGCTTGCCCGGCTGCATCCGTCGGTGGTGGCGGTCGCCGACCTCGAGGCGGCAGTGCGCAGTTCCGACGTGGTGTGCCTGGCGACGCATTCCTACGAGCCGGTGATCGAGGCAGACTGGGTTCGGCCGGGCACGCACGTCTCGTCGGTCGGGGTGGCACCACCCGGCGGTGAAATGGCGATCGAGCTCATCGGCAAATCCAGTCTTTTTGTCGAGACCAGGGATGCGTTCAAACCGACCCCGGTCGGTTCTTGCGAGCTTGCCGGCTTCGACCCGGATTTCGGCACCGAGCTTGGCGCCATGCTGCTCGACCGCGCGCCGGGCCGCGTTTCGGATCAACAGATCACCACCTACAAGGCGATGGGCATTGCCATGGAAGACATGGTCGCCGCCGATCTCGCCTATCGTTGCGCCAAGCGTCTGCACAAGGGAAAGCTCATCGTGCTGTAGGCGTGCCGCGAGCCAGGCGGGATCGACGTTGCTGACAATGGCGCTTTCGCGGAAGCGGCCGGGCTAAAGGGCGGTCCCTCAGCCCGGCACACGCTTCAGCGCCTGCGCCATGCAGTGGATGCCGCCGCCGGTCTTCGAGATCTCGCTCATGTCGATGGCCGCCACTTCGAAGCCGCGCGCCTTGAGCTGGCCGATCAGCGTCTGGCTGGAGGTCGGCGCGATCACCCGGTCCTTGCCCAGCGACATGAAGTTGCAGCCGAGCGCCATCGTGTCCTGGAACGGCACGTCGATGATCTCGTGGCCCTTGCCCTTCAGCCAGTCGACGATGCCCGGCTCGGTGCAGGCGAGGCAGACGGCGGTCAGTTTGTCGGCGATCGGCACCACCATCAGGTCGATATGGACATAATATTCGTCGATGAAGGCGATGCGGGTTTCCCAGCCCTCCTTGTCGAACCAGGCCTGGACCTGGCGCGCGCCCTCCTCCTGGGTGCGGGCGCCGCCACAGCCGATCAGCACCACGCCGTCCTCGATGACGTTGAAGTCGCCGCCTTCGAAAGTGCCCGCGGTGACCATGTCGTAGATCGGGATGCCGAGCTTCTCATAGGTGCGGATCGCCGCATAGTTCTCGCCGCGCCGCCACCATTGGGACATCGCGGTGATGATGGCGCCATACGGCGTCATGACGCTGGAATCGCGCGAATAGACCTGCATCGGCAGCTCCGGCGTCGGCTCGTGCCAGTGGATGTTCACGCCGAAATGCTCATAAGCGGCGACCAGGTCCTTGTGCTGCGCCTGCGCGATCTGGACGTTGCACGGCGCCTCACGCAGATGCTTGCGCGACAGCGAGCTGGTCGAGAGATGGCGCAGGAAATTCGACGAACCGAGCAGCACGTCGGTCAGGACGTCGGTCTCGTTGGCAAAGCCCCAGGCGGTCAATGGCTTGGTGCCGCCGGTCGGGTTGCGGCGCTGCAATGAAAACGGCTCTGCTACGATGCGGTCGTGAACGGTCATGGCATTCTCCTGGCTTCGAGTGATCACGCGGCTTGCGGGTTGCCTGGTATCCACCAGTCCCGTCCGCGCGGGGTGGTGACATATTCCGGCCAGCGGAAATGGATCGGCGGTTCGTAGTCGCAAAGCGGCGCCAGCCAATTGCTGCCACCAATGCCGCCGCCGGTGCGGGCGACGAATTCGTCCATCGCCGCATCGCGGGCGGCCTTGTCTTCCAGCAGGCGAAGAGCTGCCAACGCAATCGTCTTCGACGCGCAGGCAACCATCGGATCGATGGTGGCGGAAATGCCGCCCAGCGCATTCATCGCCCAGGACGGATATGCCTGGCCGTTTTGCGAACGCAGCGCCGGCCGGGCGACATAGAACCGCGCCGTCGGCGTCTGCCACGACATGTCGGTGTAATCGTCGGAGGTCGAATTGAGCTGCGACGGCGGCAAGTCGCGACGCAGCAACGCCTCCGCCTCCTCAGGCGCAATCAGCTGCTCCAACTCGGCGATGAACGGCTCGCCGGTCGCCGCGCCGCCGGCATTGACCTGGATTTCGCGGGCAATCGCCTTGGCCGTCTCGTCCCAGCGTGGCGGCCCAACCGTCGACAGCGCATCGTAGGCAATGTCAGCCATGGCATGATTGGCGAGCCCTGGCCGCGACTTCGACACCCAGTGCCGCTCATGGCGGCAGCCGCTCATCGTCGCGGCGGCTTCGGCATTGCGGTCGAGCACGGCGGTGACCTGCTCGGCCATGGCAAGCGTCGGCACGCGGATCATGTACTGGATCTCGGCCAGTCCGGCCGGCAGATTGTCGGCGGTCGCCTGCCCCGCGGTCAGGATCGCCTCGCTGATCGACCAGCCGCCCTGATGCGGCAGCATGGAATCACGCAGCGCCTTGGACGCCATGTACATCATGACAAGCGCGTCGTTGGCGCCGGGCGCCCGCACCGCGGAATGCGCCTGCGGAATCGGTGCACAATCGCTTGCGCGAACCCAATTTTCGGGTTCGTCGCACACAAAGCGATAGATCATCGCATAGGCCGCGCCGCAATGCGTGTCCCAGCGCGCCGTGTTGCAGAGCGGCAGCATGTAAAAGGGATGGAAGGAGATCATGCCGGCGAGGCCATCGTAGTAGCCCTTTGCGGCATGGATCGGCTTCGACCCCCGCACCTTCTCCGCCGGCTCGCCGGTGAAGCGCAGCGTGCCCGATATGCCGTGGCGCTGCATCGCCGCCTTGGTCGCCAAAAGCCCGCCCAGGCTGGCAATGCCGAGGCCGGAATGCGGATCGGTGTGGCCGCCGGCCTCAGCGCCGAGCCCCGGGCGCGGTCGCTTGACGGTCGCCGCATCCTGGCAATTGCCCGGCACCGCGTCATACTCGGCATACATGCCGATCGTCGGCCCGGCGCCGTTGGTCCAGTGGGCGCAAAAGGCGGTCGGCATCCCGCCGGAGCCTTCCTCGACCGAAAAGCCCTCGTGCTTCAGACGCTCGACATACCAGGCGGCCGACTGGTATTCGCGCCAGGCGGTCTCGCCGAAATCGAAGATCGTCCGCGTCCACGCCGACAGCGACGGCTGGATGTCGTCCAGGCAGGCAAGCGCGGTTGCTTGGGCCGAGGTGGTCACCGGATCCTCCATCGGTCAAAGAAAGCAGTGAAGCGCCTCGCCAAAAAGTGATATGTTTTCCCGGCTCATGCAAATTCGGTTCACCTCTTGAGAATTCCCTCGACGCAGGCGCTGCGCGCCCTCGACAGTTTCGCCCGCCACGGCAGCGTCTGGCGCGCTGCCGACGAACTGCATCTGACCCGCAGCGCGGTCAGCCACCAATTGCGGCTGCTCGAACGCGATCTCGGCTTCGACCTGCTCGAGCGCATCGGCAAGGGCGTGGCGCTGACGCCGCGCGGCCAGCGTTACGCCAGTGACGTGCGCAAGGCGCTGACGGTGCTCGGCGATGCGGTAACGCGCCATGCCGGCACCGGCGTCGGCGGCTCGTTCAGCGTCAGTTGCACGCCGGGCTTCGCCTCGCTGTTCCTGTGCACGCACATCGGCGAATTCCGGCAGATGTACCCCGATGTCGCGCTGCGCATCCTGACGCCGCGGCGGCTGGACGACGTCAGCAATGCCGACGCCGACGCCTTCATCGCCTTCGGCGTCGGCAACTGGCCGAACCGGGCGGTCGAGCTGTTGTGCGAGATCTCGTTCACGCCGCTGTGCAGCCCGACGCTGCTCAACAAGATCGGCGGCTTTTCCAGGCCGGCCGACGTGCTGCGCGCCAATCTCCTGCATCTCGGCGACACCGAGGACTGGGCGCGCTGGCTGGCGCTGTCGAAGGTCGAGAATCCCGACACCGAGGGCGGCATCTTCTTTTCCGACATGAACCTGGTCTTTTCGGCCGCCATCGCCGGCCAGGGCATCGCCATGGGCGACGAACTGACCAGCCGCCGGGCGCTGAGCGAAGGCCGGCTGGTGCGCCCCTTCGACATCGCAATCAGTTCGCCACGCTCGTATTTTCTCGTTTCCGAGCATGCCAAGGCGGCGCATCCCGTGCTGGAGGCGTTCGGGAGGTGGCTGAGGTCGAAACTGTCGGAGATTAGCTAATCTCCCCCCTCGAGGGGGAGATGTCGCCGAAGGCGACAGAGGGGGTCGCCGCGCGTGAAGCCCCAGCCTCCATCTGCAGCAGCAGGCCGAGCCCAGTCGGACCGACCCCCTCTGGCCGCTTTGCGGCCATCTCCCCCTCGAGGGGGGAGATTGGCGCCATAGATGAATCAAATTTGCCGATCAGGCGAAAACTATTCGGTTGCGGTGAGCCGCGGGCCTGCCTACGATTTCAATCACATTGAGGACAAGGCAGGATGCAGCAACCCGGCCGTGCCGCAGAGATCAAGGCAATCGGGATCGGCAAGAGCTTCGGCTCGTTCCGTGCGCTGGACGATCTGACGCTCGATATCGGCCGCGGTGAGTTCCTGACCCTGCTCGGGCCGTCGGGTTCGGGCAAGACCACCTTCTTGATGATCCTTGCCGGTTTCGTGCAGCCGACCGACGGCCGCCTTTACAGCGACGGCGTCGATATCACCGAGCGGCCGGCCGAGCAGCGTGCCGCCGGCATGGTGTTCCAGGGCTATGCCCTGTTCCCGCATATGAGCGTCGAGGCCAACATCGCCTTCCCGCTCAAGGTGCGCAAGAAGTCGGCGGCCGAGATCAAGCGTCGCGTCGGTGAGATGGTCGAGCGCGTCGGGCTGAAGGGCCACGAGAAGAAACTGCCGTCGCAATTGTCCGGCGGCCAGCAGCAGCGCGTGGCGCTGGCGCGTGCCCTGGTGTTCGAGCCGGGTGTGCTTTTGCTCGACGAGCCGTTCTCGGCGCTCGACAAGGGCCTGCGCGGCCAGATGCAGGCCGAGATGAAGCGGCTGCACCAGGAAACCGGCACCACCTTCGTCTTCGTCACCCATGATCAGAGCGAGGCGCTGGCGCTATCGTCGCGCGTCGCCATCTTCAACCACGGCAAGTTGCTGCAGGTCGGGGCGCCTGACGAGGTCTACGACCGGCCGGCCAACCGCTTCGTCGCCGAGTTCCTCGGCGAGATCAACATGCTGCCGCTGAAGGGCGTGCGCAACGCCGACAACGGCGCCACCGGCCTGTGCGAAGACCGCACGATCACCCTGCGCGGCAATGCAAGCGCCGTCGGCAGCAACGCCATCCTGGCGATCCGGCCCGAATACATGTCGATCGCCCCCGAAGCGACAGCCGGGGAGAACGGCATCGCCGCGACTGCGGTCGCCTCGACCTATCTCGGCGCTGCGACGCGGCTCGATCTCACCACGCGCCAAGGTGCCAAGGTGACGGTCTCGGTGCCGAACGAGGTCGCCGCTTCGGCACTCAGCAAGGGCAATTCCGTATGGCTGACATGGCCGGCGGAAAAAGGTTTCCTCCTTCCGGACGGAGGATGACGACCAGAGTGACGAATGCAAATTCGCACCGACTACCGGGATAAAAACAACGACAAAAAAGGGGAACTGACATGACAAACAATTCAGAGATGAGCGAAACCAGGAAACACGCCATCGAGACACTGTCCGCCAGGGCGGTGCGCGGCGAGATCTCGCGCCGGCAGTTCACGCAGCTGGCTGCGCTCGTGCTGGCCGGCACGCCGATGCTGCTGCGCTCGACCGGCGCCTTCGCGCAAGCCAAGGAACTGGTGCTGGTCAACTGGGGTGGTGACGCCATCACCGCCTATGACGCGGCCTATGGCCAGGCGTTCACCAAGGAGACCGGCATCACCGTCAAAATGGACGGCTCCGGTCCGACCGAGGGTGCGATCGCCGCACAATTCAAGAGCGGCGCCCCGACCTGGGACCTGGTCGACGTCGACCCGTTCTCGGCGATCACGCTCGGCGCGCAGGGCATGCTCGAGCCGATCGACTATTCGATCGTCGACAAGAACAAGATGCGGCCTGGCTTCGGCTGGGAGCACGCCGCCTCGACCTATTTCTTCTCCTATGTCATCGCCTATGATTCCGAGAAATTCGGCAGCCAGGCACCGACCGGCATGGCCGACTTCTTCGACGTGACGAAATTCCCGGGCAAGCGCTCGCTCTACAAATGGGGCGTGTCGAGCTGGGAAGCGGCGCTGCTCGCCGACGGCATCGCGCCGGCCTCGCTCTATCCGCTCGACCTCAAGCGCGCGCACGACAAGATCGCCGCCTTCAAGGAGAATGTCGTTGCCTATTGGGGCGGCGGCGCCGAGAGCCAGAGCGTGCTGCTCGACGGCGAGGCTTCGATGGCCATCGTCTGGTCGACGCGAGCCTCGCTGATCGAGCAGGATTCCGGCGGCAAGATCAAGTTCATCTGGGACCAGGGCCTGATCTCGCCCGGCGCGCTCGCCGTGCTCAAGGGAAATCCCGGCGGCAAGGACGCGGCGATGAAGTTCATCGCCAGCGCCCAGGATCCGGAGAAGCAACTGATCATGTTCGACAAGCTCGGCCAGGGCCCGGCCAATCCGGCCACCGACGCGCTGATCCCCGCCGACAAGAAGCGCATCAACCCGGTCGACCCCGAAAACATGAAGAAGCAGATCCCGCTCGACATGGAGTGGTACGCCAAGAACTACGGGGCCGCACTCGACGAATACACGAAGATCATCTCCGCCTGATAGACCGGGATAACCGGAGCCGAGATGAAAGCATATCTCTCCGACAGGATGGGCGCGGCGCTGCTGATGGCGCCGCTGCTGCTGTTCCTTGGCGCCGCCTACGCCTGGCCATTCTTCGGCGTCGTCAACTGGAGCTTCACCCTGCCCGAGCCGGGGCTCGGGCAATATGGCACGCTGCTTAGCGACCCGCTGGTGCAGTCGGTGTTTGTCCGCACGCTGCGCATCGCTGCGATCGTCACGATTGTTTCGGTTGCCGCCGCCTACGCCATCACCCTGGTGTGGGTGCGCGGCACGCCGGCGCAGCGGGTGATCGCCGAGTTCTGCATCCTGGTGCCATTCTGGATCTCGGTGCTGACGCGCGCCTTCGGCTGGGTGGCGCTGCTTTCCAATCGCGGCCTGTTCAACACCTGGCTGCAGGCGATCGGCTTCATCTCGGAACCGCTGACGCTGGTGCGCAACGAATTCGGCGTCATCGTCGGCATGACGCATTTCCTCATTCCCTTCGCCGTGTTTCCGCTGGCGTCTTCGATGCGCAGCCTCGACGACCGCGTGCTGCTGGCGGCGCGCGGGCTCGGCTCCAGCCGCATGCGCACCTTCTGGTCGGTGTTCGTGCCGATGACCCGCTCCGGCATCATCGGCTCGGCGCTCATCGTCTTCGTCTTTTCGCTCGGCTTCTTCGTGACGCCTGCGATCCTCGGCGGCGGCCGCAGCGTTATGGTCGCCGAGCTGATCTATCTGCGCATCTTCCAGAGCCCGGACTGGGGCCTGGGGGCGGCGATCAGCGTCGTGCTGGTGCTGTTCGTCGGCGCGCTGATGGCGCTGCTGTTCCGCTATGTCAGACCGAAGCAGCTGATCTGATGCCGACCTACCGCCCCGGCCCCGTCTCGCTGGTCCTCGCCGCCCTGGTGGCGCTGTTCCTGCTGTTGCCGCTGCTTGCCGTGATCCCGGTGTCGCTGACGCCGACCCGCATGCTGGCGATGCCGTCCGGCGAATTGTCGCTGCGCCACTACCGGGCGCTGATCGAGGATCCGCGCTGGATCAATTCGATCCTGCTCTCGATCAGGATCGGCGTCGTCAGCAGCGCCTTTTCCACCGTGCTGGCGCTGTGCTTCAGCCTCGGTGTGTGGATGTTCCAGCCGCGCTTCACCGCCGCGCTGGTCGGCTTCGTGCTGCTGCCAATGGTGGTGCCGCCGGTGGTCTCGGCGATCACGCTCTACTTCCTGCTGACCTCGATCTCCGGCGTCTCTTCGTTCTTCGGCTACGACACCTGGCTCGGTGTCGCCATGGCGCATGCGGTGATGACGGTGCCGTTCGCAACGGTGCTGATCCTGGTGTCGCTCAGCCAGCTCGACCGGCGCATCGACCTTGCCGCGCGCGGTCTCGGCGCCACCGTGTGGGAACGCGCCACCCGCATCATCATGCCCAACATCAAATTCGGCATCGTCACTGCCGCCCTGCTGTCCTTCGTGCTGTCCTGGGAAGAGATCGGCGTCACCCTGTTCATCACCTCGGTCAACGCCATCACGCTGCCCAGGCTGATGTGGATGGGCCTGCGCGACAACATCGACCCGGCGATCGCCGCCCTCTCGGTGATCCTGATCATCATCACGGTGCTGGTGCTGGCGGCGCGCAGTGCCGTGGTCAAGCTGCGCGCGGGGCAGTAGGGCGACCAAAGCGGTGCGCATATCCGCTCGACAGTTGGCGGGACAGCGCCCCCTCTGGCCTGCCGGCCATCTCCCCCACTTGGGGGGAGATCGGCAGCTTTCGGCGACGGCTCCCTCCTTCGGCGGTAGTGATTGGCGAAAGCGGAGATGACGGCCAATCTCCCCCCAAGTGGGGGAGATGTCCGGCAGGACAGAGGGGGGCGCGAAGGATTGCCAACCTTTGAAAGCTTCTTCTACCCCATTGCATGGCGGATTGTCTTCGACAGACGGCTCAGGAATGCCGGTCTAGACGATGCGTCGAGCTTCCACGACAGCACCGCCGTCGCCAGTTTCCGCGGCAGCACCCCGACCGACAGGAACCAGGCGGCAAGGACGGCGCGCCGGCGTAGCGATGCGGTCATTTCGAGGCTGGCGACGGCGCCCGCTGCCCCAAGCGCCAGCCGGGAATCATTGGCCACGGGGTGCCGGCGCCTGTCCGCGCACAGCGATGCCAGCCGCTCTTCCAGGTGGACCGGATCGTGGCGGACAGCCTCCGACGGGACGATGGTCAGGCCGATCCCGGAGGCTTGGTCCGACAGCGCCTGCATGCGGCGGAAGTCGTGGGTTACCCGCCAGCGTGCCCGCTCGGCGAGCTTTTCACCGAACACCGAATGGTTGGCGCCGTGGATCCGGTAGGCGCCGACGCATTCGTCAATGGACTGGACGTGTCCGTACATGGGCGCCAGCGTTACAAGGTAGCCATCGGCGCCCTGGCGGAACTCCGCCTCCGGTATAGGCATGATCGATTCGAGGGTTGTGCGATCAAAGGCCAGCCCGCTGGTCACAGTCGTCTGATAGCGGCCCTTGTGCAGGAGTTTCGGCATGACGTCACCGCTGTCGAAGGGCAGTTCGGGCGGCGGAAAGACGTCCTTGACGCGTTGTCGTTCGTCGACGATATGCAGCCTTGATTGCACCTGGGCGGTTGCCGCATCCCAGGTGTCGACGATCTTGGAAACGGCGGTCGGATAAAGAAAATCGTCGGCGTCGAGGAACAGGACGATCTTGCCCGAGCTTGCCGCGAACCCGGTGTTGAACGCCGCCGCATGCCCGCCGTTTTGCGCGCGCGGGCAGGCGAGGATCCTGTCCCCATATGATTTCATGATTGTCGTGGAATTGTCCTGCGAGGCATCATCGACGACGATGACTTCGACATCCGCGTAGTCCTGCTCGAGAGCGCTGTCGATGCTGCGTTTGAGGAAACGCGCGTAATTGTAATTCGGGATGATGATCGATACCGGAATCCTCGGGACAGACTGCATCGCATTTGACCTCGCATCTTGCTTTGGTTTCAGCAAACCCGCGCGCGGGCCTGGTTCCTCCTCAAGCGCGTCCCACGAATTCCTGGGAGAAGGCTCGCGCCTTTCGTCAGGACGGGTCACGTCTCTTGCTTTGCGACTTCATTTTGAGGCCGCCATTGCCTTCAAGAGCTGCCGCCGAGATCATGGTCGACGGCAGCAAGGGCTCCGACGGTTCGGCTCGGATGACACGACAACCGAGCCTGACGGAAAGGCTTCGGTCGTGATCAGGTCGGGATCGAAGCGGACAGGCACCTTGAAGGCATGGCGGATACTGGCCTTCAAATGCGGCTGGAGCAAGCCCCACGCCAAGACCAAAGGCTCACAAGCCTGTTACGTCTCAGGCGGCATGCAGCGTTGGAATGGCGCTGACATCCACTTCGCGCTCCGCGTGCCAGGCATCATACGCGGCCGCGACCATCGGCTTACAAGGCCAATCGTCTTTTCCCGGAGCCGGCGAACCGGCTCCGGGCCGTATGGGGGCAGGCCTGATCAGTCACGCAGCCTGCAGCCCCGGCAGCGACAGATCGGCTTCCTCAGGCAAGTCGCCGGCCATCGCGGCAGCGAACCTGGTCTGGTCGAGTTCCCCTTCCCAGCGCGCCACGACCACGGTCGCCACCGCATTGCCGATGAAGTTGGTCAGCGCCCGGCATTCCGACATGAAGCGGTCGACGCCGAGGATCAGCGCCATGCCGGCGACCGGCACTGCCGGCACGACCGAGAGCGTCGCGGCCAGCGTGATGAAGCCGGCGCCGGTAATGCCGGCGGCGCCCTTGGAACTCAGCATGGCGACGGCGAGCAGCAGGATCTGGTCGCCGAGGGTGAGCGGCGTGTCGGTCGCCTGGGCGATGAACAGCGCAGCCAGCGTCATGTAGATATTGGTGCCGTCGAGGTTGAAGGAATAGCCGGTCGGGACGACCAGCCCGACCACCGAGCGGTTGCAGCCGGCGCGCTCCATCTTGGCCATCAGGCCCGGCAGTGCCGCTTCCGAGGAGGAGGTGCCGAGCACCAGCAGCAGCTCTTCCTTGACGTAGCGGATCAGCGCCAGGATCGAGAAGCCGTTGTAGCGGGCGACCGCGCCGAGCACCACCAGCACGAACAGCAGCGAGGTCAGGTAGAATGTGCCGATCAGCATGGCGAGGTTGGCGATCGAGCCGATGCCGTATTTGCCGATGGTGAAAGCCATGGCGCCGAAAGCGCCGATCGGCGCGGCCTTCATCAGGATGGCGACGAGGCGGAAGATCGGCGTGGTCAATGCCTGCAGGAAATCGACGACCGGGCGGCCGCGATCGCCGACCGCGGCAAGTGCGAGCCCGAACAACACCGAAAAGAACAGCACCTGCAGGATGTCGCCCTTTGCGAAAGCGCCGGTGATCGTGTCGGGGATGATGTTCATCAGGAAACCGACGATGCTGGTGTCGTGGGCTTTTTCGGTGTAGGTCGCCACCTTTGTGGCATCGAGCGTGGCCGGATCGATATGCATGCCGGCGCCCGGCTGGACGACGTTCGAGACGACAAGGCCGACGACAAGCGCCAGCGTCGAGAAAGCCAGGAAGTAGATCATCGCCTTGCCGGCGACGCGGCCCACCTTCTGCAGGTCGGAAACGCCGGCGATGCCGGTCGCCACCGTCAGGAAGATCACCGGTGCGATCACCATCTTCACCAGCTTGATGAAGGCGTCGCCGAACGGCTTCATCGCCTCACCGGTTTCGGGATAGAAGTGGCCGAGCAGCACGCCGGCGGCGATCGCCGCCAGCACCTGCACATAGAGATGCCGGTAGAACGGAAGTTTGCCGCGCGGCGCGGCGGCAGCGAATGCTGTCTGCATGACGTCCTCCATTGTGCTCCGATCGAAAGCTCGACCTCCCGGAGCGTTTGCATTTGACCCAGCAGCCTCGCGACCGCTGAAGTCGTGTCTGCAACTGCCGTGCCAAGTGCGCGGAAAAGAGCCTCTCCCTTTGATTTTATTGAGTATTCCAGAACTGGCAGTTCGTTTCGCACACACACAAAGTGCGGATGTTCGCATGGCCGAATTGTGCTTTGTGCGAAATCATGCACAAATGGGCGATGCTGCAACGCCCCGCCGCTGCCTTGCCGTCGACGCCCGAGCAACTCGGCAGGCGAGCGCGCCGTGCCTGGCTGCTGTTTGCGGCCATCGCCCTTGCGACGGCCACGGCCGCACTTTACGGCGCTGGTCTCTATGGCCGTACCACGGAGCTCAGGGGACTGGCGGCGCAGGGCCGCACCGACGCCAATCTGAAGGTCGCGCTATTGCGCGCCGTTCTGGAAAGCCCGCGCGCCCTGCCCCTGCTTTTGTCGGAAGACCAGCAGGTGCGCGACGCGCTGGCGCAGAAAAGTGCTGCTGCAATCGATGTGCTGAATCGCAAGCTTGAAGGGCTGGTCTCCGGCACCAAGGCCTCGGTGCTCTATGTCATCGGCACCGACGGGCTGGCGATCGCCTCCAGCAACTGGCGCGACCCGAGCAGCTTTGTCGGCAACGACTACCGGTTCCGCGACTATTTCTCCGCGGCGATGCAATCTGGAACCGCCGAATATTTCGCGCTCGGCAATGTCAGCAAACGCCCAGGCCTCTACATCTCGCGGCGCGTCGGCAACGCCGCCGCACCGCTGGGCGTCGTCGTCGTCAAGGCGGAGTTCGATCAGCTCGAGGCCGACTGGCACGAGGTGAACCGCCCGGCCTATGTCAGCGACGAGCGTGGTATCGTCCTGATCACCAGCGTGCGGTCCTGGCGCTTCATGACGACGGCGCCGCTTGCCGCGTCTGATCGTGCCGCCATCCAGAACAGCCAGCAGTTCGGCGATGCACCGCTGATGCCGTTGCCGATCACGCGCCCGCAGGCGCTCAGCCCGGACGTGTCGATCGTCCACGCGGTGACGCCCGGCGGCAGCGACGCGGAATATCTGAGACTTTCAGCCCCGGTTCCTTCGACCCCCTGGCGGCTCGACTATCTCGTCCCGGCCGAGGCGCCGATCGCCGCCGCGGCCCGTGAAATGCGGCTCCTTGCGCTCGGCGTCTTGGTCCCGTTGCTCGGCCTTGCTGCGTATCTGTTGTGGCGCCGGCAGTCGGGACAAATGCGGATCGCCGCCGAACAGGCGGCGCGCACCGAACTCGAGCGCCGCGTCGTCGAACGAACCGAGGATCTGAGCCGTGCCCGCGATCGGCTGCAGGCGGAGATATCAGACCATCGCAGCACGGAAGCCAAGCTGCAGGTTGTGCAGCAGGATCTGGTCCAGGCCAACCGCCTCGCCATCCTCGGCCAGGTCGCCGCCGGCGTCGCCCATGAGATCAACCAGCCGGTTGCCACCATACGCGCCTATGCCGACAACGCCCGCGTCTTCCTCGACAGGAAGCAGACTGCGCCCGCCGGGGAAAACCTCGGTGCCATCGCAGCACTGACCGAGCGCATCGGCACCATCACCGAAGAATTGAAGGCCTTTGCCCGCAAGGGCCGCACCGCCGCCGAGCCTGTCGCATTGCGCGGTGTCATCGAGGGCGCCGTCGTGCTGTTGAGAAGCCGCTTTGCCGGCCGGCTCGACGCACTGGCGATCGACCTGCCACCGCCGAGCCTCAAGGTCATGGGCAACCGGGTCCGGCTCGAACAGGTGCTGATCAACCTCTTCCAGAACGCGCTTGAAGCGCTGGACGGCCGCAACGACGCTCATGTGCGGGTTGCGGTCGAGGAGACCGCGGACGGCGTGATGGTCGGCGTGTCCGATAACGGACCTGGCATTCCGCCAGGGATTCTCAAATCGCTGTTCACGCCGTTCAATACATCCAAGGAAAAAGGCCTCGGTCTTGGCCTTGTCATCTCGAAGGATATCGTCGCCGACTACGGCGGACGCATCGAGGTTTCGAGCGACGGCAGCGGCACCCGCTTCGCCATCCATCTCTTGAAAGCAGCATAGTGGCCAAGGCAGCATGACGAACGACGACGCAGCGCCGGTCATCTTGGTCGATGACGATAGCGATCTCCTCAAGGCCACCGCGCAGACGCTGGAGCTTGCCGGCTTTTCGGTCTCGGCTTTCTCGGTGGCGACCGAGGCGCTGGCCAGGCTCGACACCGGTTTTGCCGGCGTGGTGGTGTCGGATATCCGCATGCCTGAGATTGACGGCTTGCAGCTTTTCAACCGCATCCTGCGGCTGGACCCGGACATCCCGGTCATCCTCGTCACCGGGCATGGCGACATCGCGGTTGCCGTCAAGGCGATCAAGGACGGCGCCTACGACTTCATCACCAAACCCTTCGCCGCCGACCGGCTGGTGCAGAGCGTGCGCCGCGCCGCGGAAAAGCGCCGCCTGGTGATGGAGAACCGCGCCTTGCGCGAGGCGGCCGGAGAGGCGCAGGACGGCCTGCCGCTGATCGGCCAGACGCCGGCGATGGAAAGGCTGCGCCGCACGCTGCGCCAGATCGCCGACACCGATGTCGACGTGCTGGTGACCGGCGAGACCGGTTCCGGCAAGGAAGTGGTAGCCAGCCTTTTGCATCGCTGGAGTCGCCGCGCCAAGGGCAATTTCGTCGCGCTGAATTGCGGCACGCTGCCGGAGACGGTCATCGAGAGCGAATTGTTCGGCCATGAGGCAGGCGCCTTCACCGGGGCGCAGAAGAAGCGGATCGGCCGTATCGAGCACGCCAGCGGCGGCACGCTGTTCCTCGACGAGATCGAAAGCATGCCGGTCTCGACACAGGTGCAGATGCTGCGCGTGCTGGAAATGCGCGAGGTCACCCCGCTCGGCACCAACGAAATGCGGCCGGTCGACCTGCGCGTCGTTGCGGCCGCCAAGGTCGATCTCGGCGATCCGCGCCAGCGCGGCGCTTTCCGCGAGGATCTCTATTACCGGCTCAACGTGGTGACGATCTCCATTCCGCCGCTGCGCGAGCGCCGCGACGACGTCGCACTGCTGTTCTTCTACTTCGCCGAGCGCGCCGCCGCCCGCTTCCGGCGCCCGTTGCCGGCGGTGCCGGCCGCGGTGCACCGCCATCTCAGGGAGCATGACTGGCCGGGCAATGTGCGCGAGCTCGCGCATTTCGCCGAACGCTTCGTGCTTGGACTCGAGGAAGACGCAGGAGTGGCATCCCCTGCCCCAGCCGAGCCGGATGCCGCCATGAAACTGCCGGAACGGCTGGAGCGCTACGAGGCCGACATCATCCGCGAGACGCTTAACCGCAACGAGGGCGACGTCAGGCGCACGATCGAAGCGCTGGGGATTCCGCGCAAGACCTTTTATGACAAGCTGCAGCGCCACGGCATCGTGCGCAGCGAGTTTTCGAGGTAGAGGCCAACAGGCTAGGGCTGCCCTCATCTGCCCTGCCTCCAGCGCTGGTGGTTGGCGAAAGCCGAAGCGGCATCCAATCTCCCCCCTTGCGGGGGAGATGCCTGGCAAGGCAGAGGGGGGTGCTGTCCCTCCGACCTGCCATGCCCTTAGGCTGTTTCCGGTTGAGAATGGCTGAAGTCGAGGTTGGTGATCCTTCCCACCCCCCTCTGTCCTGCCGGACATCTCCCCCGCAAGGGGGGAGATCGGCAGCTTCGCCGATGGCGCTACGCTGAAAGCCTTAAGGTAAGGCTGCAGCAGAGGGATGAGGGGAAGCGCCAACGTCTGCAAACGTCGCTCCCGCAGCAACTCTCCTGACGCGAACCGATTCCGGTTTTCGCCATCCTGCGCTACACTTGGTCCACTTCAACCGGACCACTCTCATGATTGTCCAGACCTGCATCAATGGCGCGCGCAGCGCCGATTTCCATCCGCAGCTGCCACTCGATCCTGAAGCCATGGCGCGTGACGGCGCGTCCTGCGTGGCCGCCGGTGCGGCCGAGCTGCATATCCATGCACGCGGGCTCGACGGCCGCGAAAGCCTTGCCCCGGCGACGATGGACCGGACCGTGTTGGCGCTGCGCGGCGCCTGCCCGGGAACGCTGATTGGCGTGTCGACCGGCGCCTGGATCGAGAACGACGACGAGCGCACACTTGACGCGATCGCCGGCTGGAGCGAATTGCCTGACTACGCCTCGGTCAATCTGAGCGAGAAGGCCGCGCCCGAGGTCATGCAAAGCCTGCGGCAGCGCGGCATCGGTATCGAGGCCGGGCTCGCCTCCGTCGCTGATGCCGAGCGCCTGGTCCGCCTCGACCATGGCAACCAGGTGCTGCGCATCCTGATCGAGATTTCCGAGCAGGCGCTGGACGCGGCGCTGGAAGCCTGCGACGGCATCGCCGCCGTGCTCGACCGCGCCGGACTGCGTCGCGCCATCCTGCTGCACGGTGCCGACGCCACGGTGTGGCCGTTCGTGCACCGGGCGGCGGAACGCAACTGGTCGACGCGCGTCGGGCTGGAAGACGGCAAGGCGCTTCCGGACGGCACTACGGCATCCGGCAATGCCGCACTGACGGCTGCTGCGGTTGCGATCTTCCGGGCCGGTCGTTGATTCATCCCGTCGGCTTCGGGCGCCTTGCCGATCTTCTCGGGATGCTGCGTCAGGCCACGTCCCGCAAAGTCGAACGCGGCGTCGCCGATTTCGCGGTTGCGCGATCCTCGTGAAGCGCAAACCCTGCTGCGCCCGGGTCGCCCAGCTCAGAGCGGAGCTGCATGCTCGGGATGTGGTAGTCGCCGCCATTCTGCTGCCGGTAGGGAATGGGGCGGGTTGTCTCGAGCGTCCGCATCCTTTCGCGCAGGCGCTCCGCGACAGGCTCGAAATCGGCCTCCCCAAAACGATCCACTCTGTAGACGACGAACGGCGGAAGCACGTCATAGCCCGGATAGTAAAGGATCCCGTGATTGATCGGGAACAGCAGGTCGTCGATCGGGCCGTTGACGCCGCGGGCGGAGTAATGCTCCTCCCAGCCGCCGGCGGTCACGATCAGCATCGCGCGCTTGCCGGCGAGCGTTCCCTCGCCAAAGCGGTCACCCCACCGCTTGTCGCTATGCTCGCCGACCCCATAGGCGAAGCCGTAGGCGTACACCCGATCGACCCAGCCCTTGAGGATTGCCGGCATGGCGTACCACCACAGCGGGAACTGGAGGATCAGCGTGTCGGCCCACAGCAGCTTGTCGATCTCTGCCTTAACATCTTCGGTTAGCGTGTTGGTCGCAAAAGCATTTTTGGATGCCACAGCCGGCAGGAAGCGTTCTTCGGGCGGCCACGACGGAAAGTCGGCACGGTCCACCTCGGATTTCCAGCCATCGGCATAGAGGTCCGATATCAGCACTTCATGGCCCTGGGCCTCGAGTTCCCTGATGGCGACGTCACGCAGTGCTCCGTTGAGCGAACGCGGTTCAGGATGAGCAAAAACAAGCAGGACTTTCATGGGGCCACTCCGATGAAGGATGATGGCACTGAAGGTAGCTAGGCCGGAGATGATCCGCTATATCTGAGCAATGCATAAGATTATGCCGAATAATGGATAGATCTGATGTGACCCTCGAGCGCATGCGCACCTTTGTTCGCGTCGCCGAGCGCGGCAGCCTGTCGGCGGTGGCGCGCGAGCTCGGGGTTGGGCAGTCGACGGTCACGCGGCATTTGCGCGAGCTCGAAGACGCCGTCGGGGTGCCCTTGCTCAGCAGGACCACCCGGCGTGTCACCATGACCGATGAAGGCAGCCGTTACTATGCCGACAGCGTTCAGATCCTGCGCCTCGTCGAGCAGGCCGGCGACGAGGCGCGGGGCACACGCGGCGCGTCGGCCGGCACGATCCGGATATCCTGCACGGCGGCGCTCGGGGTCTTGCACGTCAGCCGGCTGATCTTCGCCTTTCAGGACCGCTATCCCGACATCGGTGTCGATCTCAGCCTCACCGACGAGCGCATCGACCTTGTGCGGGAGGGCGTCGACATCGCGCTTCGCCTCGGTCCGCTCACCGACAGCTCGATGAAACTTCGGGCGCTCGGCCAGTCCCGGCGTCTGCTGGTGGCGGCACCGGCCTATCTGGCGGCGCGGGGCAGACCGGCCGTCCCACAGGACCTGCCTGGCCACGAAGGCATCCGGATGTCGAACATCGCGGGAAGCGACACGCTCGCCCTGGAGGGGCCGGGCGGCGAACGCCACGCGGTGCCTTTTGGCGGCCGGTTTCGGGTCGACCATGGGCTTGCCGTGCGCGAAGCCCTCGTCGCCGGGCGCGGTATTGCACCTGCCCATCACTGGCTTGTCGACGATCTCCTCGCCGCCGGCCGGCTGGAAGTGATCCTGCCGGACTACGCCCCGCCTCCCATTCCGCTGAGCATGCTGATCGTCCCGGAGCGCGCCGGCATTGCCAGGGTCCGGCTGCTGGTCGATTTTCTCGCCGAGCGGATCGGCGGCATTCCAGGGATCGAGAAACCGCGTTAGTCGGCATGCCCTCGGTCGGCTGCGGCTGGCAAAACCCTTCTGTCTTCCAGGATGCGGCCTTGTTGACAGCGCCGAACGCTCTTGCGATTTAAAAAGATACACCCTAAGCTGTTTTCATATCAGAAAGAAAAGTCGATAAATTCTTTCCATTTATGAAAGCCTGAGTTTTTGCGGGAACATCTCGATCAGACCGACCGGCGACTGGTCAAGCTGCTGTCGCAGGATGCGCAGCTTGGCGTCAATCGCCTCGCCGAGAAGATGGCCGTCTCGGTGCCCACGGTGCGCATGCGGCTGCGCAACCTGCTTGACCGCAACCTGCTCAAGATCGTCGGGCTGCTCAACCTGACCGAGCGCCCAGAATTGATCTCGGCGATCGTCGGCATCAATGCGCAGGGGCGCGGCCGCGCCCGGGAACTGGCGCAGCGCATCGCCGAACTGCCTTTCGTGAACTCGGCCTCCGTCGTCACCGGACGCTTCGACATCATCGTCGACGTGACGGTGGCTGGCGATGTCGCCGATCTCTATCGCGTCACCAGCGAGCTGATCCCCGGCGCCGGCGAGCCGGGCGAAGTCGTGCGCAGCGAGACATTCGTCGTCATGGCCTCCTGCAACAAATGGGTCAGCCTGCCGGAAGGCTGCTGGTCGGACGAGACCAAGCGCGACGAAACTGGGCGCGAAGAAACCGGGCGAAAGGAAATACCATGAAGATCGCGGTTCTCGGCGGCCTCGGCCTGCAAGGCCGGGCGGCGATCGCCGATCTTGTCGCCAGCGCCGATGTCGAAGAGGTCGTCTGCGTCGATACTGCGCCGAATGGGGCAGCCCGGCTTGGCGGCCTGACCGACCTTGCCCGCGTGCGTTTCGTCGTGCCCGAAGGCGCGATCGCCCCTGTGTTGGCGAGCGTGCTGGCGGGTGTCGACGCCGCCATCGATCTGTTGCCGCAGCCGCTGATGCGCGAGGCGGTGCTGGCCGCGATCGCGACGCCCACGCCGCTGGTCACCACCAATTACGGCAAGACGATCGCCGACCTTGCCCCCGCAGCGGAAGCGGCCGGCGTTTCGATCATGACCGAATGCGGGCTCGACCCCGGCATCGACCTTGTGCTCTACGCGCGCGCCGCAAGGCAATTCGACGCCATCACGGCGATCGATTCCTATTGCGGCGGTATCCCCGAGCCGAGGGCTATGGCCAAGCCGCTGTGCTACAAGGTGAGTTGGAATTTCGACATGGTTCTGATGAGCCAGAACCGCGACAGCGTGCTGGTCGAGAACGGCAAGCGGGTCGATGTGCCGGCCGGCCAGCAACATGAAAATCGCTTTATCCACGAGATCGAGGTCGCGGGGCTCGGCAGGCTGGAAGCCTTCCCCAATGGCGATGCGCCGCATTATGCCGGCATGCTTGCCGCCGCCAAGGGGCTGCAGCGCTCCGGCCGCTATTCGTTGCGCTGGCCGGGTTGGTCGGCGTTCTGGGCGCCGCTGAAGGAGCTTGGCTTCCTTTCCGAGGACAAGGTGCCCGGCGTTGGCGCCAGCCCACGTGAATTTCTCGGCCGGCTGCTCGGTCCGCAACTGCAATACGGCGCCGGCGAGAAGGACTTGTGCGTGATGCGCAATGTCTTTACCGGCACCCAGCATGGCCGCCGCAAGACGGTGATGTCGGACCTGGTCATCGAACGCGACCTCGCCTCCGGCCTGTTCGGCATGAGCCTTGGCGTCGGCTATCCCGCCAGCATCGTGGCGCAGATGCTGGCGCGGGGCGAAATTACCGAGCCCGGCCTGCTCAATCCGCTGCTGCATGTGCCCGACGGCCGCTTTCTCGATGAACTGGCCAGACGCGGTATACGCGTATCCGAAACGATCGACTGGGACTGAAGGATTTTCGAACGGTGGCCGCCGCCGGCAACGGCGCTGCCGCTCAAAAAGCACCCCCAAGGGTGGGACAACAAAGCGAAAATAACAAACAACAACAAGGAGGAATGCCCAATGACTATTGCCAAGCTTTTCATCGCCGGCCTTGCGCTCGCCGGCCTCACTGCCGCGGCCAGTGCCGGAACGCTCGACGAGATCACCAAGCGCGGCGAGTTGCGCGTTGCCGTGCAGACGCAGGGACCGCCCTTCTCGCTGGTCGGTGCTGCCGGCGAGCGCACCGGCAGTTCGGTCGAGCTTGCCGAACTGATGGCCAAGGAAATGGGCGTCAAGATCACCTTTTTGGATTTCGATTGGGACGGCCTGATCCCGGCGCTGCTGTCGGGCAAGGCCGATCTTCTGGTCGCCGACATGACGCCGACGCTGGCGCGGGCGATGAAGGTCGCCTTCACCAAGCCTTACATGTACACCGGCAGCACCGTCTTCACCAAGGCCGACGGCAAGTTCAAATCCACCGAGGATTGCAAGGCCAAGGGCACCAAGATCGCCGTGCTGCTCGGCGCCACTGGCGAGAAGGAGGCCAAGAAGGCTTTCCCGGACGCCGACATCAAGAGCTACAAGGGCGGCGGCCCGCTGCTGCTTGACGCCGTCAACAACGGCCAGGCCGATTGCGGCGTCAACGACGTCTCGGCGGTCAAGGGCCAGTCGACCGCCTACCCGGCCGGCAGCTTCACCATCATGCCGGACATGCTGTCGAAGGAGCCGCTGGCCTTCGCCACGCGCTATGACGAGCAGGACCTGCTGACCTGGATGAACCTGTTCCTCGACCAGGTCAGCCTCGACGGCCGCCTGCAGAAGAACCTCGACTACTGGGTCAATTCAGACGACTGGAAGAAGGATCACTGAGCATAGTGAATAGTGAATAGTGAATAGTGAATAGTGAGTAGTAAATCGCTACTCGCTATTCGCTAATCCCTATTCACCATTCACTAATCCCTATTCACCATTCACTATTCACCATTCACCGCCCCACCCATGCTCGAACATTTCAGCTTCCGCACCATTGTCGAATATCTGCCCCTGTTCGGGCAGGGCCTCGTCACGACCGTGTGGCTGTCTGTCCTCGCCTTTGCCGGCGCGCTCGCCGTCGGCATCGTGCTCGCCGCCATGAACCTGCAGCGCGGCCGGCTGTTCCGCATGCCGGCCAAGGCCTATATCGACGCGGTGCGAGCAACGCCCTTGCTGGCGCAGCTTTATTTCCTCTATTTCGGCCTGCCGCGGCTCGGCATCATCCTGCCTGAGCTCGTCGTCGGCATCCTTGCTTTGTCGCTGAACAGCGGCGCCTATGTCGCCGAGATCATCCGCGCCGGAATCCTGTCGATCCCGCGCGGCCAGGTCGAGGCCGGCGTCGCCTCCGGCATGACCTACATCCAGCGCATGCGCCTGGTCATCCTGCCGCAGGCGTTCAAGGTGACGATCCCGCCGCTGCTCGGCCAAGCGATCGTGCTGGTCAAGGATTCGGCCCTGCTGTCGCTGATCGCGGTCGCCGAACTGACGCGCGCCGGGCAATTGCTCGCCTCCGACCGCTTCATGCCGGCGGAAGGTTTCATCACCATCGCCGCCTTCTACCTGCTGCTCTATTACGGGCTGAAGGGACTGGCGGCGCTGTCCGGGCGCTGGCTCGGCCTCGCGGGGGCACGGACATGATCTGGCAGCAGCTGCAAAGCATAGCCGGCAGCTATCCCCTCGCCCTGCGCGGCCTCGGCATGACCGTGATGCTGTCGCTGGTCAGCCTGGTGCTGGGCACGCTGATCGGCTTTGGCCTCGGCATCCTGCGGACCGGCGGCAACCGGCTGATCAGCGGCGTGATCGGCGCCTGGGTCGACCTGATCCGCGGCACGCCGTTCCTGGTGCAGATCTTCCTGATCTTCTTCATCCTGCCGGAACTCGGCATCGAGCTGGATGCCTTCACCGCCGGCATAATCGCGCTGACCAATCTGGCCGCCTGCTTCATCTGCGAGATCGTCGTCGCCGGCATCCGCTCGGTGCCGACCGGCCAGGTCGAGGCGGCGCTGGCGTCCGGCCTGTCGCGCTGGCAGCACATGCGCCAGGTGGTGCTGCCGCAGGCGATGCGCATCGTGCTGCCGCCGCTGGTCGGGCAATATGTGCTGCTGATCAAGGATTCCTCTGTTGTTTCGGCTATCGGGCTCACCGACCTCACCCGCGTCGGCTGGCTGGTGGTGCAACGCGTGCCAAACGGCCTGCTGGTCTTCTTCCTCGTCGGCCTCGGCTATTTCATCGTCTGTTATCCGCTGATCCTGCTGGCGCGCCGGCTTGAGCAGCGCATGGGTGCGGCCCATGGCGAGGTGCAGATATGACGTTGAACCTCAGCAAAAATGGTACCGGCATGATCGAGTTTCGCGGCGTCAACAAATGGTTCGGCACGCTCAATGTGCTGAAAGACATCACGCTCAGCGTCGAGCCGCGCGAAGTGGTCGTTGTCTGCGGCCCGAGCGGCTCGGGTAAGAGCACGCTGATCCGTTGCATCAACGGGCTGGAGACGATCCGCGACGGCGACCTGGTGGTCGACGGCCAGCGCCTCGGCGACCCCGCCACCAACATGACGCGGCTGCGCACCGAGATCGGCTTCGTCTTCCAGTCGTTCAACCTCTATCCGCACAAGACCGCGCTCGAGAACGTCACGCTGGCACCGATCCACGTCCGCAAGATCCCGCGCGCCGAAGCCGAAAAGGCCGGGCGCGAGCTGCTTGCCAAGGTCGGCCTTGCCGACAAGGTCAATGCCTATCCCGCACAACTCTCCGGCGGCCAGCAGCAGCGCGTGGCGATCGCCCGCTGCCTCGGCATGCGCCCCAAGATCATGCTGTTCGACGAGCCGACCTCGGCGCTCGATCCAGAGATGATCTCGGAGGTGCTCGACGTCATGGTCGCGGTGGCAGAGGAAGGCATGACCATGATGGTGGTGACCCACGAAATGGGCTTTGCCCGCAAGGTCGCCCAGCGCGTGGTGTTCATGGATGCCGGCGCCATCGTCGAGAGCGGCACGCCGGATGAATTCTTCTCGCACCCCAAGACCGACCGCAGCCGCGCCTTCCTGAGCAAGATTCTGCGGCATTAGAGTCAAAACTCAACCAGCTGGCTGTCGCCAATGGCCGAGACGGGTGGAATGCTGCCATTCGTCTCGTCGATGGGAACGAGCAATTAGCGCCATGTTCAGACATTCGCGGTGCTTCTCCAGAGCGGACGTTAGCTCATCGGTAGGAGGCGACCTGCGGACCATGCCTGATGGTAGATGTAGGGAACGGCGTGACCCCCATGCGATGAAGCGGCGGTAGGCCGCCGCTCCGAATTTGAGCGGCCCGTCCGGCGCTATAATTGACCGGCAGGGGACGTTATTCGACGACGCAAATCAGAGCCATGACTGAGCAGGACGTGCCGTCGGTATCGCTGCTCATTGGAGAGTCTTGGCGCAGGACGTACTCGCCAATCATGGGTGCCGAGACCGCGGCCTTGATTTCGGATGAAGATCACACGCTGCAGCGGATTGCGGCGGAACTGACAGACACCAACAAAATGTCGTTCGTCGCAGAACGGCCAGACGGCTCGATTGCCGGCTACGCGATGGCTAAGATGAATGAAGCCGGCGACGTCATGCTTGACCGGCTCCACATCGATCAAAGCGAGTACGGCACCGGGCTAGCCGCTAATATATTGCACGCTGTCTTTGCCGCCCATTCCGGCATCCTGAGCATCCCACTCGAAGTGCTCGAGGGAAACGACCGGGCAATGGCCTTTTACCGCAAACATGGTTCGAAGTGGCCGCGTTGCACGGTGCAGAAGGCCATGCATCGTTGATTATGCGCAAACTGCTATCGCGCGCCTAGTCGGAACTCGCGCATCGAACAGTACATCACGTCTTCCGTCCCCAGCGCACCGGCGGCCTCCCCGTTCGCAATCCAAATAGACGTCTTTCAGCTGTTTGATTGGCATGTCAGCGTGAGCGAGCGCGAGGGACTTAACAACTGACATGATCATTTTGAGATCCTCCCCAGTTCCCGTCGGTCAACATTCAGTCCTTGGGGTCGCAGGTATAGTGCCGTTCGAAGGTCCCGTCCGCGCGCCGCTGCTTGTCGAAGCCGCGATGTAAGGCTCGGTCGCGCGCTCGTGGACCAGCCAAAGGGGATCTCGGCCGAGGCGTAGCTGCTGCCGGCGGCCAACCGTTTCGGGATCGAGGCCGGAGCGATCCTGGTGCGCTCGATCGTCGTGCCGGCCGCGCCTGCCTCCGCATGACGGATGGCGCGGCTTCGCAAAGCGCACATGATTTCGTCACGTGAGATGCCGATGTCGACAAGAACGTCATCGGGTAAACGGCTCAACTGGTCCGTTGCCGACAAGAGAGCTTTTCGCTCGGCGCGGAGGCGTAACCACCTGCGAAATGGACCGATGGCGGCAGCATGAATTATAACCATGATCAGATCGTACCTTCATTGATCTGAATTGACCGGTACGGAACGGCGCGAACGGCACTCCGGGCGAGAGCGTCAGCCGTCCGCGAGGCAAGTTAGGCGTAGTGATCGATGGATTGGTTTTGCCGCGGCGTGCCCGCATGGCGGGCGGTGGCTGGCCCCGGGCCACGCATATAATAAAGCTCCGGCCGGTAGCGCGGCGCGGCGAATTTGCGAAACGCCGCAGCAAGTTTTGTGACGGGAGCCAAGAATTTCATGACCGTTCCCTTTCCCTTCGCCGGCTTGAACACGAGCCGGCAGGCCTGGATGTTTGCAAACAAGGATATGCCAGTCGAACCAGGCTCGGCTGTGGGAATTCCCACACCGGGAAAACATTGGAAAAATCCGCTCCCAGTTTGCTTTCCGGAAAGCGGGGCCTGCGGCCATCAAATTTCCTTGGATAGGGAGTAAGATGAGGTACACCTGATTGAACAAGAGGCTGTTGTGACAGGCTCTCCGGCCTTCATCTCAAGACTTTGCGATGCCGACCTCGCCGCGCTGACCAAACGGTGGCACGAGCGCAGCTATCGACACAACGAGCTGATCATTTCCCACGGCGACACTGGTCGCGATGTCTTCTTCCTGCTGGAAGGACGGGCTCGCGTGACACTGGTTTCAGCGGACGGCAGGGAGATAGCGTATCGCGATGTCGAACCGGGTGACATTTTCGGGGAGCTCGGAGGCATTGACGGGATTGCACGCTCTGCCAGCGTAGTCGCGCTGGAGGCAACCCGCGCTGCACGGCTGTCCGGCACAGCATTCCGAGATATCGTGATGACCCACCCGACTTTTGCCTGGATGCTGCTTGAGCATCTGTCTGCCCAGCTCCGGCGCATGACCGAGCGGGTATTCGAATACAGCACTCTGGTCGTGCGAAAACGGCTGATCGTCGAGCTCCTGCATCGGGCGGAGAAAGCCGCACTCGTGGACGGCGAGGTGTCCATAAGCCCGGCACCGACGCATTCCGAGCTGGCGGCAACGATGAGCACGCACAGGGAAGCGGTCTCGCGCGAAATGAGCGACCTCGCCAAGAGGGGCCTGATCGAAAAGCGCGGCAGCAGGTTATTGCTGCATGACGTCTCGGCACTACGGGCGCTGGTCGACAAGAAGGAATAGCGAAGGCTGTCGCTGCGGCGGGGGGCACCGCACGTTTCATACTCCTCGGCCGCAAGTGATTATTCCTTCCGGCAAACCGGGCAACCTAGCGTGCCAGCGCGCGGGTCGGGCTTTGATCGCTTCACCCCTTGCAAGAATCATGACTCGGCTTCTTGATGCGGCACGGAACGTCGATCGACCCGATCTCTCTCGTCGTCTCGCGATAGTCCACCAGCCACGCAAGCTGCCGCTGGTGCTGAGCGCCGAGGAGGTAGCGCGGCTGCTCGAAGCCGCGCCGGGGCCGGAATACAATGCGGCGCTCGGCACGGCCTATGGCGCCGGGCTGCGGGTTTCCGAGGTGGCGGCGCTCAAGGTGACCGACATCGATTCGGCGCGCATGCTGATCCGCGTCGAACAAGGCAAGGGCCGCAAGGATCGCCACGCCATGCTGTCGCCGCAATGTGACGAGCATACCATTTCGCATTGAACCGGGCGACCTGCAGCCGCGATACATCACTGAACGCGAACGGCCTCCGCAAAGAGGCTGTTCGATGCATGGGCTGCTTTTCCGCGTTCCACCCGGCTGAGATGTTGAACGCTCTTTGCCTGCGCGGCTTAGGCGAATGCCTTGGCCGGCTCGGTAGCGCCATATGCGGACGTCGCTCAATGCCGGATTAGGTCTGCTTAGGACGCCGTTCGATGCCTGTGGCCGCGAGGGACTCTCAAGGTCGGGCGAGGACAGGAAGTTCAGCAACTGTCTAGCGGCGCCTGTGTTCGTGGCGGCACTTATGGCGAGGTCGAAGTCGACGTGGCTCTGGAGTTGCACAGGGAAAGGACCAATGAGAATAACGTCAGGGGCGGCAGCGAGGATGGAGGTTACCGGAACAACTGCCAACTCGGCTTCGCCACGAGCCACGCTGGTCGCCGTCTGCCCTCCCAATATAGGCACTAGTTTTGGCCTCACCTCAGCCGCCAGTCCCAGCCGTTCGAGCAGGCCGGTGAAGTAGCCACCGCTGGTTCCGTCGCTAGCGTAGGCGATCGACTTGGCATTCTTCAGGGCGTACTCGAACGCTTCGATGGAGTCGACGCGGAACGCACGGCCGCCCGCCTTTGCCGCCACGCCCATGCTGATCCGGCCAAATGGCACTTGGCTCCCCGCCAGCACCCATCCGGTTGCAGTCAGGTCCCGAACTAGATTCGGATTGGTGATGACCAAGTCGAAGGGCTGTCCTCGTTCGATCTGAGCCTTCACCGTCGGGTTGAGTTCCCACTTGTTCGCTACGCTGAGCCCAGTCGCCGTTTCGAACGACGCGATGATAGGGAGGACTGCCGGCCGGACCGCAATGGCTCCAAAGAGCTGGATCTCATCGCCCATTAACGCGCCCCTTCTGCGCTGGATGCTCTCTCACCATATACGGAATGTCCGCATCGGGTCATCAGTGCTGGTTGCCGCGAATGTCGGCTATCGGGTAGCAAAACGGGTTGATGAAGGTCGGCTTGGGGTCAGAACTTGCCGTAGAAGTTCTCCGAACGAAGGGCAGACAAGGATTGAACTCGGTCGTTCAGAGTGATTGGATTCTGCCCTAGTCTGGAAAGAGCAGGCCGGCGTCTTCAGCCGAATGTCGCCAGAGGCTCAGTGCGAACCTCAACCCACTTGCCGTCCTAGTTGGCCTGCTAGCCGGCCTGCCTGCATCCCTCAGAGCGTCGCCAGCCGCGAATTTGTCATGGCCGTTCCATAGGCTTGCCGCAGCGTCCGCTTCTCCTCCAGCGCAATGATGACGCTTGTGGCAAAATCCGTCTTGTACATGACGGCGAGCCGTGTCAGCCCGCCTGGCGTGAAGACGTTGATCTCCAGAAGCTTGTCCCCGACGATGTCGAGCCCAACCAGAAACATGCCGTCATTGATCAATTTGGGGCGCACCATCTCGGCAATGCCCAACATCGTGCCTGTTACCTTGACTTTGCGGGCTGTTCCGGCGGCATGGATATTGGACCGGACGTCGCCCTTGGCTGGAAGGCGGCGAAAGGCTGCGTAATTGCCGTCGCGCACCAGCGGCAGACCGTTCATCAGGAAAAGACGCACGTCACCAGCCTTGGCCTCCGGAATGTAGACCTGCGCGATGAGATAGCCGTCACCGCTGGCCGCTTCGAAAATCTGGTTGAGGTTGGAATCGGTGGGCGTTGCAATATGGAAGACGTTCTTGCCACCCGATCCTTGGAGTGGCTTGACGATGCAGCCCTTCGAGTGTTTGTCGATAAATGCGCGGATCTCGGTAATGCTGCGCGATATCAGGGTAGCCGGCCTGACCGCCTCGGGAAAAGACTGAAGGTAGAGCTTGCTCTGCGCCTGTCCCAGGCCATCCGGATCGTTGACGACAATCGCGCCGCGAGCCGCCGCGAGCCGCCCGAACATAACGCCTGCGTTGGCGGCCCATGGCCGATCGGTGGCGTCCAGCGATGGATCGTTGCGCAGAAACACAATGTCGATATCGCTTATCGCCAAAGTCTTTTTCTGCTTCGCTGCATCCTTCAGGGCAGCATGCAGTCTGTCGGACGTCTTGTAGGAAGCATCCGGCAGAACCGCTACGCTGACAGCCAGACCGTCATCCGGACGCAGTATGAAGTCGCCTGGTTCAACATAGACAACGGAATGGCCGCGCTGGACGGCGGCCAGCGCCAACGCTGTCGTCGTGTAGGCGGGCGTCTCGCTCTCAATGGAATTGACAAAGAACGCAATGCGCATCGAGGAGACTCCGCTCAAGTTTCAACCATATCGATCGGACCGATTCCCGCCATCGCTTTCTTGAGACGCGGACGCGCCGCGTCGGAAGAGAGGAACGCGGGCTCGAGGCGCGGCGCCCGCAGCAAGCCGCGCGCGTTGAGTTCCTGGATCGCTCCGAAATGCGCGGCGGAGATCTTGCCGATCCAGAACGGCGTGAGGCTGCCGCCGTCCTTCAGATGATCGAGGATCTGCACCATGCCCCGCAGATAGATGGCGTCCTTTGCAAGGCCCCCGCCTCGATAGACACGCAGAACGACGTTGAAGGCGCCGCGATCATCGAGACCGAAATCCCTGTGGAGGATGCGGAAGGTCTCTTCGAATGTTGCTCCGTCGAGCATCGCCTGACAGGCGATAACCCTGGCCGCGATCAGCCTCAACCGCGCTGCGGTCATGCCGCCTACCAGATATTCCGCCAGCACGGCCAGTCCCTCCTGCATGCCCTCATAGCCGGCGAGTCCGTTGCGGAAAATGGCGAGCCCCTGCGCATCGCCGTTGAAATAGGTCAGCAGATGGACACCGATCTCGTGACTGAGCAGCGCAGTCAGACGCTCCGGTGGAAGGTTGGTATCGCGTGAAACCAGCAGCCGGTTTCGAGAGACGAGGAGGCCGGCCGGCAGGTCGCCGCGGATCTCCACGGAGGCATCGAATTCGGGATAGGCTGCCCGGTAGCCGGCGATCATGTCTCGCGCGGCCGCGGCGACAGCGTCGGCGCCCAGGCCCTTCTGCCGGGTGGCCGACGCAACGCTAGGCGCCTTTTCGAGAATGGCGCGTGCTCGCGCCGCCAGGCTCGGCTCGACGCTACCATAGAGAGCTCGTCCGAGTTCGACGAAGCGAGGCGTTTCGCGCGCCGCGAGCATCGACAGCTGGAGATCGAGTTCCTGCTGCTTTTGCGAGAGCAGCGTGGTCAGCAGCGGATCTTCCAGATGATCGAGCGAGACCGAATAGAGCTTCCGTTTCTGGCCGGCGACCTCGAACTCGAGCGGCCTGTAGAGCAGTACGGGCACACGCTCGAAGGCGCCTGCCTGGAATTCCAGCCAGGCTGGTTCGGCATTGATCGGTGTGACGGCAAGCAGAAAATCGAATGTCGACGCGACGTTGTCGATCGCCCGATCAGCGCGCACCACCGCGTCGATATAGGCGCGCCGCCCCAGCGAACGATGGGTTGCCGGCTGTTCCAGCCTTGATGCCTTCAGGAAGGCGCTGACGGCCTGAAGCGCGGAATCGACCATGTTGGCGACGACAAGGTCGTGGAGTTCGGGGTAGACGCGCTTGGTTCCAGGCACCCGGTAAATCGGTGCGAAACGTACCGTCAAGCACGCCGCATCGCCGAGATCATCCAGAAGCCGTGCTTCGGCGCGTGTCGTGGGGTTGAGTTCGTCGACGCGGGGCGTGCGGTATTTTGCTTCGCGTGCGGACGCAGCGGTGGCGAAGCGCTTCAGTGCCGCCTTCTCCGCCGCCGTGTCACCGCAGGCCAGCGCAATCTCGAAGGGCGGCAGGAACGGAACATCTTCGGTCAGGAACCGGTCTTCGGCCAACTCGCCGATGTCCAGCATGAGGAAGGCGCCGCAGTGATCGCGCAGCCTTCGCACCACCAGCCGCGCGGCCTCGCGGGCGAGGCCGATGTCGGCCGCGATCAGATAGGACGCGTTGGCGGAGACGGCATGGAATGCCGCATCCTGATGCGACCCAACATGGACACACAGAAAGGGCAGCGGCCGATCCATGTGCAAACGGTTGCCATTGCCGAAATCGCGGCGGATTGGCTTGCCGTCCCGCAAAAGCGCGTCCAGGTCCGATTCGATTTGCGCCAATGGAGGCGCGGGCTCAACGAGCTTGGGCTTCATCGCATGGCCCGCAGCGCCGACTCCAGGACGGGCACCGTAGACGCCAGCATGGCGCGCAGCCGCTCGATTGTTCCCCAGTCGGGTTCGCCACTCCATTCGTCCATGAAAATCTTCTTGAACTCGACGGCGATGGCACACCCGGTTTCCGGAAAATTGGCATGGACGAAACGAGTCTGTTCGCCCTTGCCCTGGAAGGACACATTCTCGCGCACATCGATTGGCTCGCCGTTGAGACGCTGGCCGCGAAGCGTCTCGATGAAAGCGTCGACGACCGGTGCCCAGCGCTCGCGGTCCATGGAAGACGTACCGATGTTGATGTCGGGCGCGACGTCACGGGACGTAGGCATAGCCTCCCGTCCGTCGCGCCGGTGATTATAACTATGGACGTCGATGAGAACGAACCCGCCATGGCGCTTCTCGATACCGGCAAGGACACGGTTCAGCTCACTGTAGAAGGCGTCGTGAAAGGAGAGAGACTCCGTAACGATGTCCTCGTCCGGCTGCTCTCGCCAGACTTTCAGGCCCCAGGACTGGTCCGGCGACCGGTAGACCGCAGCGTCTCGCGCACGGTTCAGATCCACTTGGAAGCGTGACCGATGAACGATGATCTGGGTAGGAAAATCGGCGATGAAACGCTCGGTGAACGGGTCCTCTTCTCGACGCCGGTCGGGATCGGAGAGACACATGAGCGATCGACAAGCCCTGCCAACGTCGGTGCCGCTGTGGATAGCTGTACCGACTATAGGCGACTCTCCGAGCTTGATCGTCCAGCCTGCCGGTGATCCACCCGGATCATTGTTGCCCGGATCATTGTTGGAAGTCATCGTGTTCACAGTCCATCGAATGCGTGGAGAGTGTGGACGGTTCCAATTCATCGAACAAGCGATCGTTGGCTCGCCCTGGATCAGCAGGCTGAACCGTCCAAAAACGTCAGCCGAAGGTGGCCGACGGCTTCAGCCGAACGTCGCCAGAGGCTCAGTGCGGACCTCGACCCACTCGCAGCGCCGGCTGTCGTGATAGAACGACAGGAAGGGCCGCGGGAACGATGGGTCGGCGAAAGCCCCCACCGGAATGGCGATCAGACCGGGCTGGACATCGATCCGGTAATGGACAGTGGTGCCGCAATCCGGGCAGAAACTGTAGATGACACGGCCGCCTTCGTCGCCAACGCGCGTGAACTCCGCCGCTCGTCCCTGGATCGACACATCATTCTCCGCAAACCGCGCATTGAAGCTGAACGCGCTGCCGGTGCGCCGCTTGCAAGCCAGGCAATGGCAGACAGAGACGCGTACAGGCTCGCCCGAACAGGTGGCTGACAGCTGACCGCAGGAACATTGGGCGCGGCGCGTGACCATGGCTGGCCCCTTTCAGCGAACATCAATGGGTTTCGGCATGGGTCCTGAGCTCAGCCCTCTTCTGGTCGGAGACGACGGCAAGGTCGAGCACCTTCTGCAATTCGGCCGCGTGGCGGAACGACGGCTCGGCCTGGACGCGGTTGCGCACCGCATCGACAAAACGCTGGTAGTTGGTCGGCACCGTTCCGGCATCGAGAACCTGCCATTTTGCGTTCTCGATGTCCTCGCCCATGCACGCTTTCAGTTCCGAGTTGGTCAGATTGTGCACGACCTCGATCCCACCCTTGTCGCCATAGATGCGCAGCCGCAATTCGTTGAGATGGCCGGTTGCCCAGCGGCTGGCATGGACGACGCCAAAAGCGCCGTTGCTGAAATCCAGCGCCATGGTGAAACTGTCGTTGGCGTCGAGCTCGTACTCGCCGATCCGGTTGCCGGGCGCCTTGTCGAAGGACCTGAGGCGGCAGAACACATGGTCGATGTCGAGCGCCGCGCCATAGCTGGCGAAATCGAGTATGTGGATGCCGACATCGCCCAGCACGCCATTGGAGCCGTGGCCGCGCGACAGCCGCCACAGCCATTTCGGATCCGTGCGCCAGTCGCCCCAGAACTTGGAGACCAGCCAGCTCTGCAGATAGGATGCTTCGACATGCCTGACCTGGCCGATCTCGCCGGCAAGCACCATGGTGCGCGCCCGCTGCAGCGGGGCGACGTTGCGATAGGTCAGGTTGACCATGTTGATGATGCCGGCTTGCTCGGCGGCATCGGCCATTTCACTGGCCCGCTGGTAATTTTCGGCCAGCGGTTTTTCGCACAGCACTGGCTTGCCCGCCGCGATCAGCATCATGGTGGTCGGATGGTGGATGCGGTCTGGCGTCACGTTCGCCACCGCGTCGAACTTGTCCCATGCGAGCGCGTCTTCCAGCGACGCGAACCTGTTGGGGATTGCGTAGCTGTCCGAAAACTTGTCGACACGCGCGCGGTCGAGATCGACGGCGCCGACCAGTTCGACGCCTTCGATCCTGCTGAACTGCCTGGCGTGTTCCTCCGCCATCCAGCCGGTGCCGAGTATCAGGAGACGCATGATTCTTATCCTTAGGATGAGGCCTTATCTTCTTGTTCGATCATGGTTTTTCAGAACCGAAGGTTCGCGACAGCGGTCTAGCGAAAACCGGCTTCGCCCGCGGCATGGAGCTTTCCGCCGCGCTCGACGATCGGCTCGAGCGCCTTTTCCACCGGCACGTTCGGCGCATCGAGGATGGCTGGATGCGCGCCCTGCGGGTTGTGCGCCCATTTCACCGCATTGCGCAGCACCTTTTGGACATTCGCGTCGTGATAGGTCGGATAGGTCTCGTGGCCGGGCCTGAAATAGAAGATGTTGCCGGCGCCGCGGCGCCAGGTCAGCCCCGACCGGAACACTTCGCCGCCCTGGAACCAGGAGATGAAAACCGTTTCCAGCGGTTCCGGCACGGCGAACTGCTCGCCATACATCTCCTCGTTCTCGAGCTCGAAATACTCGCCGATCCCGGCGGCGATCGGGTGGTTGGGGCTCGTTACCCAGAGCCGCTCGCGCTCGCCGGCCTCGCGCCATTTCAGCGTGCAGGGCGTGCCCATCAGCTGCTTGAAGATCTTCGAGAAATGGCCGGAATGAAGCACGATCAGCCCCATGCCTTGCCAGACGCGGCGCGCCACGCGCTCGACGACTTCGTCGGCGACGGCGCCATGGTCCTTGTGTCCCCACCACACGAGGACATCGGTTTGCGCCAGACGGTCGGCCGGCAGGCCATGCTCCGGTTGCTCAAGCGTCGCCCACGATACGGAAATTTCGGGGTCGAGCTTCAGCGCGTCGGCGATCGTTGCATGCATGCCCTCGGGGTAGATCCCCGCCACCACCTCATTGGTCCGCTCATGGATATTCTCGCCCCAAACGACAGCGCGTATCGTCATGACATTCCTCTTGATCGGTTGAAGCCGCCGCCCCGGTCAGGTCAGTCATAGTATCCTCGGCCGGGAATGAAAACGGTTTCGAGGCTGGCTGCTGACAATTGGCTGGAATTCCGGCGGGACAGCGCCCCCTCTGTCCGGCAGGACAGATGGGGGCGCGAAGGAGCGCTACATCAGCGGCTTGCTTAGCCGCGCACGACGAGGCGTTTGATCTTGCCCTTCTTGAACGCGGCGAGGAAGCTGGCGTAGTCCTTGAAGACGACGCAGCCGCTCGATTCCCCGCGGCGGCCGCGCAGCAGGTAGGTGTGCGCAAGAAAGCCGTCCCGGCCAAATTTGTTCTTGCCGTCGATAGGAGTGAGACGCAGCGCCTCCACCCCATGGAAGCGCGATTCACGCAGCCTCAGATCGTAGGTGTGGGGCGGCGTCGGGCCGGCATTCTTCCGGTTGGCGTAGCGCGCCTGGTCGGCCATCGAGCCCAGTCCCGAATGCGCCTCGAGCCGCGAGCCGTCCGGCATATAGACGGTTTTCGCCGAGATGTCGTAGACGGCGACGCCGCTGCCGGGCTTGGTGAACAGGTTGCCGAAGACCCCGCCGCCCCCCGCCGGGCTGTCGGGTTTGGCATAGGCCATCATGTCTGCGGCCTTCGATCGCTTGGCCGGCTTGCCCGGCTTGCCCGGGCTGCCCTGCATGTCCTCTTGCATGCTTGGTTTCGCCGCCGGTGACGAACTCCTCGGCGACAAGGCTGGCGCCCGGGGCATCTCGACCTGCGGCGCGGCGGCGGTCTCCACCCTGTTGGCTTTGGATGGCTGAGACTGGGCTTTGGCGGCCTTCGATGCCTGGACCTTGGGCGCATTGGCCTTGGGTGCCCTAACCTCGGGTGCCCTAACCTCGGGTGCCTTGACCTCGGGCGCCTCGTCTGACTGATCGATTTCCGCCTGCGGACGCCAAGTCGGCAAGGGAACGCTGCCGGGCATTGCGTCCTGCGGCGGCAGCGACGCCATCTGCACCTCGCCCTCTTGCGTGGCAGCAGGATCGGCCGTCGTCGCCTGCGGCAGCACGTCGATCATCGCTTCCGGCAATGCATTCGCAAGCGCCAGCGCCAGCCGGGAGGATCGGTCGATTTCCGCAATCTCGGGCCCGAAGCGCACGGACGCGGGACCATGCTGATCGGCCAGGCGCACCGGCTCCGCAAAGCGCTGGTCCGTCGGCAGACTGACGACCGCAAACCGCGCGGCCCCGCCGGAGGCGCGGGCAAAGGCAGCAGCAATCTTTTGCGGCGATAGCGCCGCTTTCGCCACCACGCTGTCGAAGCGCGATTGCGGTGAGATTTCGGCGACAAGCTGCACAGCATCCGGCCGCGCTAACGGCTTGAGACGCCCTACCTTGTCTTCATGCACGAAGCTCGCGGCGGCCTGCGCGCAGCCGGCATTGCATCGGCCGAGCAGCGACGCCTCACGCTGCCGGCTTGCCAGTGACGGCGCCCACGAATTGGCCCGTGGATTGACAAGTGTGTGTCGGGGATCGGCGAGCGCCATGGAGCGCGGCGCGAGCAGGTTTTGCGGAAGACTGCTGGAGGCGGCGGTGAGCGAAGTTCCCACCGAATGGAGGCCGGCCACGGTCGCAGCCGACCACAGCGCGATCGCAGCGCCAACAACTGGAATCGCGACCCAGCGCAAGCCGGGCCTCATCGAGGGCAATCCACTGTCAGGATTGTCACCCCGGTTATTAAAACGCATCAACGCCATACAACCAAACCTCAATCGGCCTTGCGGCATGCGGGCTCGCAGCCGTCACAATCACAGTCGCCTGGTGCCCCCCGGCACGCTTCACGTCTGTTGCCGATTGAATCAAAAGATGGACAAACTTGGTTAACCAATCCCTCTACCGATCGCCGATTGGGCGAAGGTCGATATCAAAAAAAGTTCCCTCCAAAACTATGAAAATGGCGGAAATGCCCGCCGTATCAGGCTTTGCTGCCCGTTTTTGCCGGTCGAGTCAAGAAACCGAAAGGATTAGACCTTGCCTGGCCGGCCAACTGAAGGCCGTTTCGGGATAAAAAAGCCTCGCATCACCATGGTCGTCTCCGCGGAGGCCCAGTTGCCGGCGCCGCCTTGCATACAGGTAAATTCGCTTGTGCTAATATACTTCGGTCATGCACATTTGTGCGTCAACAAAGGGAGGATGCGATGGAAACCATGACTCGCAGGTCTGCAATTGCGCTCGGCGTCACGGCCGCCGCGGTAACGCCATTGTTCGCTTTGGGGACGCCTGCAAGTGCAGCCAAGCAATACGGCCCGACTGAAGGCAAGGAGGTTGCGCCCGGCGTCAGAGTGGTGGAGGTCGGCACTGGCAACTCCGACATTCCCGCTTACAAGAGCATCTCAATCGTCGACTTTGTCTTTCAGCCCGGAGCAGTGGCTCCTGAAGAGGTCATGGACAACGACATGGTCTGCACGATCGCTGCCGGCGAATTCACGATCAAGAAAGCAGACAAGGAGTTCAAACTCAAGGAAGGCGACATGTACACTTGCGCCAAGGGCAAGACCGACGGTGCCACCAACACAAGTGCCGTGGTCGGCGTGCATCGAATTGCGATCTTGATACCTGCCTAGAGCAATTCCAGGAAAAGTGTGCTACGGTTTTCCTGGCAAAAGCGCATAGCGCTTTCCCTAGGGAATTGCGAAAAAACAAATAGCTAGAGCGGTTCAGCGAACGGCTCTAGCGCATGATCCGAAACGAGGCCCGCGTCCTCCGTTGGAGGCGCGGGCCTTGTCATGCCTGCGCAGACTATGCGGCACGCTGCGCTTCCATCGGCCGCAAATTCTGGTTCATGCGGAACAGGTTCAGCGGATCATATCGCTGCTTGATTTCCAGCAGCCGCCGATAGTTGCCGCCATAGGCTGCTTCGACCCTGTCGACCTCGTCCCCGGGCATGAAGTTCACATAGGCCGTACCGGCGGCATAGGGCTTGGCTGCTTCATAGAGACCCCGCGCCCAGTCGATGCAGGCCTGGTCCATTTCCGGTTCGCGCCAGCGGGCGTGGACATTCATGACGTAGTGCGCGCTGCGTTGCGGAAACGCCGTTGCATCCGCTGTCACCCGGCCCGCGGCACCGCCGACATGGCCAATGAAAATCTCGCATTCGGGGCCGGGAAGCCTGGGTATCGCCGCCGTGACGACCCCCACCGCGCTGTCGGAAAGCTCGGTGAAGTCATGGCTCTTCCAATAGTTGCGGGCGCCAGGCGTCAGCAACGGATCGAATGCCTGCTGCCAGCCGGTGAACGGGTTGGGACCGACCACGTCTGCAATCGGTGTGCCGATGGCGCGAAGCGTCTGTGTCGCCTTCTCACCCTCCTCAAGGTCGCCGCAATAGCACATGGCCAGGACCAGCACCTCCTTGCCATGCCATTCGGCCGGCAGGAACGGCAGCGGCGGCGCCTGCCGCATGACCACCCAGCAGGTCAACTCATTGGGCGCTGCTTCGAGCGCCGCTCGGTATTCCCGCAACACGTTTTCGGCATCGGCGAAGGGATGAACGACAAGCCCCGACAGCACCTGCGGACCGACTTGGTGGAGCTTGAACTCGAAAGCCGTGACGATGCCGAAATTGCCGCCGCCGCCGCGCAGCGCCCAGAACAGATCCGGATTTTCGGTCTGGCTGGCGCGCAGCAGCTTGCCGTCGGCGGTAACCACATCGGCGCAGAGAAGATTGTCGATGGTCAGGCCGAATTTCCGCGTGATCCAGCCGAAGCCGCCGCCCAGCGTCAGGCCCGAAATGCCGGTGGTCGAGTTGATGCCGGTCGGCACCGCCAGTCTGAAGGCCTGTGTCTCCGCGTCGACGTCGGCGAGTGTCGCGCCAGGTTCCACCCATGCCCGCCGCGTCGCCGGATCGACCCGCACCGACTTCATCGGCGACAGATCGATCATCAGGCCGCCGTCGCAGACTGCGCTGCCGGCGATGTTGTGGCCGCCGCCGCGAACCGCGACGAGCAGCCTGTTTTCCCTGGCAAAATTCACGGCGGCGATAACGTCGGCGGCACCGGCGCAGCGCACGATCAGCCCGGGACGCCGGTCGATCATGGCGTTCCAGATGCTGCGTGCCTCGTCATAGGCGGCGTCGCCTTCCCTCAGCACGGTGCCACGCAATTGCGCCGAAAGCGCCTCCAGGGCCGCGGCATCGACCGTCGTCTTGCCGGGTTCAAGCGTGGTGAGGCTCATACTGTCCATGGCTTTCCTCCCGATGTTTTTGAGCCGTTTTTCCCTACACCCGTCTCGAAGTGTGCCCTTATATTAGAAGCCGCGCAAGTTCCTAGTCGCTTGCTGAACGGTATCGCGCAACGCGCATAACGGTCAGCTCTCATTGAGGTAAAAAGCCGGGCAGGCCAGGCCGAGATGAGTGCTGGATCGCTGTAGACGATCTCGTCGGTTCGATCGGAGGAACTACGCAGCGGTCGGCGGAGTTAGGCGTATGAGCAACCAATGCAGAGGAGAGCTCTGATGGCACCGCGCAAAAAACCCGACGTTTCGCCCGAAGGCCCGACCATCGAACAGCAGGATTGGGACGCGATCAAAGGCGGTAAGATTCTGCCAGACAGCGTGCCGGGAAACGGCGACATCCGTTACGACCTCGAGAAGGAGGCTGAACTGCCCGAGGAAGACGACGACAATCCGTACCAGGAGAGCGACGAGGCGCTGCCGGACGACGAAGAGGAACGCGCCCTCTCGCGCAACCCCTCGAAGCAGGATATCGACGAGCCGTGAACGGGGCAACATTCAATAGCGCGGCCAGCCGCGCGGTTCCGGTCCAAATTCCGTGAAAGTTCGCTCCAGCGACAGAAAAGGCCCACGGGGAGGAAGCGCGGGGCCTTTGTCCGAATGCCGGTGCGAACGGCATTCACAGTCGCTGGAGTAGAACGACTGCGCTTCCAACCGTGGCCGGCGGATGTTTGTTCCATCGAAACCGAAAAGAGATGGTGCTCGTTCGCTGTTTCGCCAGCATTGCTGCCCAGCATTGCTGCTTGGATTGCCATCGGCCCCGACCCGTCGATCACGATTTCTGTCTGACGGAACAACTCCAAAAAAAGCTCGTTGGATAATCATGATCGCGCCCAGCGATGCAACTCCAATGGAGAGCCACCATGATGAAAAAAATTCTTTCTGCAACCGTACTCAGCATCGCCCTTGCCACTTCCGCGATGGCGCAATCAGACGGCACTGGATCCGGCACCACCGATCCGGGAGCGGCCACCGGGACAGGCACTGGCACCATGGCTCCCGGCACCGATAATGCAACTCCTGCCGATCCGAACGTAACCGGTTCAACAACCGACGGCGGCGACGGCATGGGTGATCGGTGCAAGGAAACCGCAGGCGCCGATGCGAATACAAACTCCGCCAGTGGCACTGCAACTGCAGACATGGAGAATTGCCCCAAGTGAGCTAGCGCTGTTGAGGTCGCGACTACCCTTGGGAGCGGACGAACCCGCACCACCTGTCAGACAAAGCCGGGAACCGGCTTTGTCTTTCCGCTCAGTTGCGCGCCTAAGGTCAGCGCTTGTGGGAAATTCCGGACAATCGCCGCCATCCAGGTTGCGCTGCCTGGACTAACGGCAATCCCGGCAAGTGCGGCGGCGGCGTAGACCCGCGTTGAAAACAGACTTTTCCAGGCCGCCTCGTAGCGTCTGCCGGCCATCTCCCGCCCTGCGCGGCCGTCTGGCGCGCAAGAGAGTTCGCAAGCCAGCAGCCAGCCGGACTGAAGCGCCATCGAGATGCCCTCGGCGATGACAGGGTGAGACTCTCCGGCTGCATTGCCGACGCGAAAGATGTCGCGTTCGTAGCCGGAGCGAATTCCCGGCCGGATCGGACCTGCGGCAAGCCACGGCCCGTCGACGTCAGCTGACTCTAGTGCATCCCTCACGCCCCGACAGGATTCCATCAGATGACGGGAGACCGCCTCGGCGGCCGACAAATGGCTCTGGTGGCCGGGGTGTTTGCGCAACTGTGCGAGCATATCGCGACGAATGCAGCAAGAGATCGACAGCCGGCCATGATCCGCCGAAACCATGCCGCCATAACCGCCAGGAAATATCAGCAGGGGCATGAAATCAGGCGCCAGGGACGACCCGGTGAAATGCGCCTTGAAGCCGAACAGGTCCGAAGGGCGGTTGGTCTTTCCAAGCTGGCTGGGCAGCGGTCCTGGCTCCCAGGAGCCGTGTGCGGCGACAATCACCGGCGCGCGCAACATCGTCGTTTCAATTTCGGCTTGAATTCGCACCAATTGCGCCTCGCCATCTGGGTCGATGGCGACGGCGCGGCAAGGCTGAAAGATCTCGACGCCAGCCGATCGCGCCGCCTGCAAAAGCAGACAGTCGAAAACATCCCGGCCGAGCGCCCTGCCGAAACCATCTTTTTTCTCGCGGCGCCCATCCTTTGCGGGAGGCCCGTCTTTTGCAGGAGGCCCGTCTTTTGCAGGAGGCCCGTCTTTTGCAGGAGGCCCATCCTCTGCGGGAGGCATTGGCGCCTCGGCGCAGGTCTCGCCGGAAAACAAGCCGACGCGGCGGATTTCGGGGCCGGCATTGGCACGCCAGGCATCGCCGATCTCCAGCTGGTCCAGAAGCGCAAGATTGCTTGCCGATATATATTCGCCGCAGACCTTGCGGCGCGGGAACACGCTCTTTTCCACAATAGCCACGGCCCATCCGCACCGGGCAAGCGTCAGCGCGACGGACGTGCCCGCCGGGCCGGCGCCTATGATGATCGCGTCATGGGTCGACAATCGCGTCATAGAACATGACCGGCGCTGGCGCCGACGAAAATGTGGGAAAAAAGGCCGGCGCGCCGTTCCTCGACCGGTTTGCCGTTTGCCGCGAGCCAGAGACCGGAAAGCTCGTTGCCGCGAAAGCCGGCACGCACACTTTGAGCCGCGTCGTTTCGTGTGACGTCATTGGCGCCGATCGCCGGGAGAAGACGGGTCGCGGCCAATGCGAATTTGGCCCGCAACGGTTCTGTCGCCAACAGCAGCGGAGCCTTCGGCGCCATCAGCGAAAACAGACGCACGAGCCCGGCATCGTCGAAATGATGCAGAAACAGATTGACGGTGATCGCGTCGAACCGCGTGCCCTCATTCTTTCTCGCCCAGTCGAAGACATCGGCGGCGACGCCTTCGACCGTCCATCCCAGCCCGGCGAAATCACCACGCAATTGCGCGGTGATGAGGTCGACGCGGTCGAGCATTACCAGTTCGACCCCAGGCCAATGCCCGGCCATGCGCCGCGCCAACGCCAGCATGAAGGAACCATCGCCGGCGCCGATCTCCAGAATCCGGCGCGGCGGCCCTGGCACGAATTTCCTGAGCAGCGACGCCATGATCCTGGCCTGAAACATCAGCGCGTTGATGCGGCGGAGGTCACGACGCGCCGCAAGCGCTCGCGGATCGTCGGCCGCAAGCCCGTCGAGGATTTCCGGCGCAAGCTGGCGGTGCTCCAGGCTGCTCATGACGCCGTTCGGAAAAGCATGGTTTCGGCCGCCAGCCCGGGTCCGAACGACATGCCGCAGCCGAGCATGCCTGGTGGCGCCTTCAGCATCTCTTTCATCACGAACATGACGGTCGCCGACGACATGTTTCCATATCGGCGCAACACCTCGCGCGATGGCTCCAGCGCGCTGGGCGCGAGTTCCAGGGCCCGTTCGACGGCGTCGAGCACCGAGCGTCCCCCCGGGTGCACGGCCCAGAGGTCGATCGCCTCGCTCGGCCGACCACCGAGGATGGCGTCGTGATTGCTCCGCAATGCTTCCTGGATTGCTGCCGGGACCTGGCCGGAAAGAACCATTTCGAAGCCGTGGTCACTAATGCTCCAGCTCATCAGATCCCGCCGCTCGTCCGCCACGATGCCGTAGAAGCTTTCGAGCTCGATGCCGTGCGGCTCGGCAGTGACGAGCGCAGCCGCACAGCCATCGCCCCAGAGGCAGAACGACAGCAGCTTTTCCAGTTCGCTGGTTTCCCGCAGGTGCATCGTGCAGAGTTCGATATTGACCAGCAGGACCCTGGCCTGCGGGTCGGAGCGGACGATGTGGCGGGCAAGCTTGAGGCCGTTGATCGCCGCGTAGCAGCCCATGAAACCGATCATCGTGCGTTCGACCGTGTCCGGCAGGCCGCATCGCGCAACCAGCTCCAGGTCGATGCCTGGCGCTGAAAAACCGGTGCAGGTGGTAACGATGAGATGGGTGATGCGGGAAGCGCCGCCACCAAGCTCCAATCCGTCGACGCCTTTTTGCGCGAGAACAGGTGCGGCATGACAGAACATTGCCATTCTCTCGGCCGTTCCAGGAAAGGCGCCCCGGATGAACTTCCCGGCCAGATCTGCTGATGGTCCTTCGGGGTCGCCGGCAGGTGCAAAGCAGGAATAGCGGTGCTCGATGCCGGCAACGTCAACCATGCGTTCGAAAATTCTTCGGCGATCGGCCGCAAGCATGGAGGCGGCGAAACGCAGATAGAATTGATGAACCTCGTGCTCCGGCACCGCTGTCGCGATCCGGTTAATATACGCTTTGGCCGGCATATTCGGTCTCCTCGGCGTCGCGCACGGTATTTTTCAGGACCACCACCGGAGGTGCTTGGTCATCGGCACCAGGTGTCGGGCAACAGGCATTGAGTGTTGTTGATGAACGTTTCTGAGAACTGATTTCATCCCACCTGTGCTGTTGCCAGGCGATGCTGCGGTTCGCCGGCATGTAGGAACATAGGCTCCATCACCGAGGCATCAACCGAAGTGCCCTCGCTTCGGGCCGCGGCGCCATTGCTTCCGGCCCTCGGTAGGCACTGTCTTTTTGCTGATCGATGGAACATTAGCGAATACTAACGATTGTAGGATGACAGCGAGTATCTCCCGGATATTGGCTGCTTGATCGGGCCCCCGGTCGGCCCGCGCTCCTCCAGAGGCGCGGGCCTCCAGTCCAAAGAGTAATTGGCGGCTTAAGGCTCAGTTTTGGAACGAGAATGCCGTGAGGGCGTTCGCCATAATTATCGCGAGCTGCCACAAGGCTCGCGGCAAAGAGAAGGAGAGCTGTCATGAACAATATCATCTGGCTGGTCGGGGCCGTCGTTATCGTAATTGCGATACTCAGCTTCCTTGGGCTTCGTTAGGTTTCGCCTTTAGCGACGCCTACGCCGAGCAAGTCGTAATTTGGGTCGTCTCTGGAAGCCTGAGGTTTGCAGGCGCAGCAGCTATTGGCGCTAACGAAACGACCCCGCTCTTTCACCGGCGAAGTTCCCTGCCCGATCCATACTCTCCCAGACCCAGCGCTCACGGGGATGAGCGGCGGCAGCCGGCTTGGCAAGCGGCCGGTTACGGTTGCTGCAGGACCAGATTGCGACTGGCCGGGTGCGGCGCCGATTGACGTTACTGTGCCTTTTCTTCATTCTCATACTGCTGCCTGCTCCGAGATTCAGCAATGAAGCGCAGTCTCGTTTTCGGTGTGATTGTGATCGCCGTCGTCGGCTTGCTGGGCGGCGCCGCACTTTTGATTGCCGGCCAGTCCAGAGTTTCGCAAGACGCGATCCAGTCGTCGGTTACCCGCACCGCTGAATTGATCGACAGCGCTTGGAAGCTGCCCGTGGCTGCCGCGTTCAATGCCGACGTCACATGGCAATCAAACGGATCAAGGTGTGGCCCGGCAAGTGTCGCCAACACATTCCGCTCCATCGGCGAGGAGGAGACAACCGAAGCCGAAGTCCTCGCTGGAACCGGAAAGTGCTGGACCGGCTTTTGCATCATCGGGCTCACGCTGGACGAGCTTGCCGAGGTCGCTCGAACGAACACCAAGCGGAAAGTCTCCGTGCTTCGGGATCTGAGCGCCGATGCATTTCGCGAGCACATGAAGCGCGCCAACGATCCCGGCCGCCGTTACATCGTCAACTTTACCCGTGAGAAGATTTTCGGCGCCGGCGCTGGCCATTTTTCCCCGGTCGGAGGATATCTGGAGGCCGAGGACATGGTTTTCGTCCTCGATGTAAACGAGGACTACAAGCCCTGGCTGGTCGAGCGAGAGCGCCTGTTCTCAGCCATGGACACAATCGATAGCGATGGCGACAAGAAACGCGGCTTGCTGCTGATCGAGTAGCATTGTCGCAAGCAGTGTCGATTGCCTCGCCTTCAATCGACCAGCACGGCGACCACGGCGGTGCAGTCGCCCGCCTTGACCAGTCCGGGGAAATGGCGGGCAGCCAATAGACCCGACATCCTTGCCTTGATCTCCTGAGGTGCGGCACCGGTGCGGCCAATGGAGTGGATGCGCGCCAGGACCTGGCCCTCCTCGACAGGCTCGCCGAGATCGATCATCGTTTCGATCATCCCGTCGTCCTCGGCGAACGAGAAGCAATCGCCCGACGGCATGTCGAGCCAGCGGGTCGGCTGCATCTCGACCGCACCGGCGACGATGCCGGCATGGCGCAGTACATTGAGCACGCCGCGACGGGCGATCCGCACCGTTTCCGCGCGCGAAGTCCCACCGCCGCCAAGCTCGGTGGTGATGAACAGCTTGCCCATCTCTTCGGCGGCAGTGTCGAACATGCCGACCGCATCGATCTCCAGCATCTTCATCGACCACGGCGCCGAGAACGCTTCGACCGCGGCGAACCCCTTCGCCTCCAACTCCTTGTCGGGCCGGATATGGGCGGCGCAGAACGGCACGAAGTCGAGCGTCTTGCCGCCGGAGTGGAAGTCGAGCGCGACGTCTGCGCGGGGGAGCAATTCTCGTTGAAAATAGTCCGCGATCTTCTCGGTCACCGTGCCGTCGGGCCGGCCGGGAAAGCTGCGGTTCAGATTGCCCTTGTCGATCGGCGAGGTACGGGTGCCGGCGCGGAACGCCGGATAGTTCATTGCCGGCACGATGATCACCGTCCCGCTGACTTGCTTGGGATCGAGCGTGCGGGCGAGATCGTAGAGCGCCAGCGGCCCCTCATATTCGTCGCCATGATTGCCGCCGGTGAGCAATGCGCTTGGCCCGCTGCCGTTGCGGATCACGCAGATCGGGATCATCACCGATCCCCAGGCGGAATCGTCACGGCTGTACGGCAGGCGCAGGAAACCGTGCTGCACGCCGTCGCGATCGAAATCGACGGTCGGCGTGATTGGCGATGGGCGAAGGCTGGACATCGGGCTCAATTCTTCACCACCAGTTTGCGCGGCACATTGGCCAGGCACTCGACCCCGGTCTCGGTGATCAGGATGGATTCGGTGATCTCCAACCCCATCGTCTCCAGCCACAGGCCGGTCATGAAATGGAAGGTCATCCCGGGCTTCAGCTCGGTGCGGTCGCCGGGGCGCAGGCTCATCGTGCGCTCGCCCCAATCCGGCGGATAGGAAAGCCCGATCGGATAGCCGGTGCGGTTGTCCTTGACGATGCCGTATCTCTTCAGCACCGCGAAGAAGGCGTTGGCGATGTCCTCGCATATATTGCCAGGCTTTGCCGCGGCCAACCCCGCCTCCATTCCCTCCAGTGTCGCCTTTTCGGCATCGAGGAATTCCTGCGTCGGCTTGCCGAGGAACACAGTCCGCGAAAGCGGACAATGGTAGCGGTTGTAGCAGCCGGCGATCTCGAAGAAGGTGCCCTCGCCCGATTTCATCGGTCGGTCGTCCCAGGTCAGATGCGGCGCCGACGCATCGGCGCCCGACGGCAGCAGCGGCACGATCGCCGGGTAGTCGCCGCCAATCTTTCCCTCTGGCCCGTCGACGCCGCGCGTGCCCGCATCATAGATCTCGGCGACCAGATCGCATTTGCGCATGCCGACTTCGATCTTGTCGACGATGCGCTGGTGCATCGCTTCGACGATGCGGGCGGCCTTGCGCATGTAATCGATCTCGGTCGGGCTCTTCACCGCTCGCTGCCAGTTGACGAGTGCCGTAGCGTCGACGAAGCGGGCGTTGGGCAGGTGTTTCTGCAGCGAAGCGAAGGCGGCGGCCGAGAACCAGTAATTGTCCATCTCGACGCCGATGCTGAGCTTGCCCCAGCCGCGATCGGCCAGCACCTGCGACAGAAAATCCATCGGGTGGCGTTCGGTCGACTGCACATAATGGTCGGCATAGCCAACGATGTTATCGTGCGCGAGATAGGCGGTGCGCTTGGCGCCGTTGGCGTCCTGGCCGCGCCCGTACCACACCGGTTCGCCCGACGGCGGCACGATGACGGCCTGGTGCACATAGAACGACCAGCCATCATAGCCGGTCAGCCAGGCCATATTGGACGGATCGCTGACAACAAGCAGATCGACGCCCTTGGCTTCCATGGCCTTCCGAGTCTTGGCGAGGCGATCCGCATATTCGCCGCGCGAGAATTTCAAATTGGGCTGCATTGTTCTTGGTCCTCGTTTGTTGGGCCTTGCGGCCGGTATCAGCTTTCGAAAATTGTCCCGGTGTTGGCCGCCTGGGCACGGTCGCGGGCGAGCGTGGCGATCGCCGTGTCCTGCACGCCGGTGCCGGTGAGGTCCGCGATGGTGATGTCGCTGTCCGAACGGCGGCCATGTCTATCGCCGGCGATGATCTGGCCGAGCTCTGTGATCTCGGCATCGGCTGCCATCACCCCCGTCGCGATGGCATGATGCAATTCGCCCAGCAGCCGCGTCTGCTTCGCGCTGTCGGCGACGTAGAGATCGGCCATGCGCAGGATCGCCGGCGCGATCTCGTTCTTGTGCTCGGCGTCCGAGCCCATAGCGGTGATGTGCTGGCCGGCCGAGACGAAGCCGGCCTTGATCAGCGGTTCGGTCGACGGCGTCGTGGTGACGATGATGTCGGCGCCGGCCGCCGCCGTGGCCGCGTCGGGCTCGGCGCGCACGACGATGCCCAGTCTTTCGCGCAATGCATCCGCCGCGGCTTCGGCCTTGACGGCGTCCCTGGCCCAGATGCGGGCCTCGGCGATCGGCCGCACCAGCATAAGCGCCTCGAGCTGCAGCCCCGCCTGGACGCCGGCGCCGAAGATCGCGGCGACAGAGGAGTCGGTTCGCGAAAGATGTTTCGCCGCGACCGCTCCGGCCGCCGCCGTGCGGATGTCGGTCAAATAGCCATTGTCGAGCAGCAGCGCCTCGACCAGCCCGGTTTTTGACGACAGCAGCACCATCATGCCGTTGACGCTGGGCAGGCCGAGCTTCGGATTGTCGAAGAAGCCGGGACTGATCTTGATGGCAAAACCGTCGATGCCAGGCACGTAGGCGGTCTTGACGTCGACCTCGCCGCGATGCTCGGGAATGTCGAGCCGCAGGATCGGCGGCATCGCCACCGGCAAGGTGGCAAGCGCTCGGAACGCATTTTCGACGCAGGCGACGGCATCGAGATCGAGCTTCACGATCGCGCGCAATTCGGCTTCGGTGAGTATCGTCATCCGGCTCATGCGGCGCTCTCCTCAATTGCTTCGCGACAAACGACTTTCCTGTGCAGCGTCATGTCGATGTTGCGGCCCGACAGAATGAGCACAGTGGGGCCGCTCGCCCCGACCTTGCCGGCAAGCACGGCGGCGATGCAAACCGCGCCGGCGCCTTCGACGATCTCGCGCTCCTGATCATAGGCATGGCGGATGCCGGTGGCGATCTCGTCCTCGCTGAGCAGGATTACGTCGTCGAGCAGGTCGCGGCACATCGAGAAGGTCAGCCGGTTGTCGAGGCCGATACCGCCGCCGAGCGAATCCGCCAGCGTCGGCAGTTCCTCGACCAAAACCGGATGTCCGGCATCGAGACTTGCCTTCATCGCCGCACCTCGCGTCATCGAAACGCCGATGACCCTGGTGCCGGGGCTGACGCCCTTCACGGCAACGGCGACACCCGCCGCCAGCCCACCGCCGGACAGCGGCACCAGCACCAGGGCGGCGTCCGCAACCTGCTCGATGATTTCCAGCCCGAGCGTGCCTTGCCCGGCGATGATATCGGGATGGTCGAAGGGCGGCAGCATGATCAGGCCGTCTTCCGCGACCAGCCGGTCGACCTCTTTCTGCGCATCGTCCTGGCTGTTGCCGACGATGCGGATCTCGGCGCCGAGCCGGCGGATTTCGTCGAGCTTATTCTGCGGCACCAGTCGTGACATGCAGATCGTCGCACGCATGCCTTCGAGCTTTGCCGCATGAGCCAGCGCCCGGCCGTGATTGCCGGTCGAGGCGGCGACCACGCCGCGCGCCTTCTCCTCGGCGTTCAGCGAAGCGATGGCGTTCGAGGCGCCGCGCAACTTGAAGCTGCCGGTCGTCTGCCGATGTTCGAGCTTGAGATAAACGGGCGCGCCCAAGTGCCCGGAAAGACTCGGGGAAAGCACGGTCGGCGTGCGCTCGACCTTGCCTGCGACGCGCTCGCGGGCGGCGCGGATATCGGCAAGGGTGATTGAGGTAAATGGCATGAGTTGGCGCTGCCCCTCACCTGCCTGCCGGCATCCTCTCCCCGTGAACGGGGAGAGGGGTGCTCTCATCGACGGCTTCGCCAACCAATGACGTCGCAGAATAGAGTGCGAAGCAGCAGCCAGTCCCCTTCTCCCCGTTCACGGGGAGAAGGTGCCGGCAGGCGGATGAGGGGCGGCGCTGACTTATCAAGCCTGACCTCCTCGCTTCGACATCTCACCTTCTGGCAACGGCAGCGTCATGAGACGGCCGAATTCGGCGCGCCGCTCCTCGTCGCCGCAAAGCCGCAGGCAGTTCCAGGCCGTTGCCTGATTGCTGGTGACGACCGGGCGGCCGATCGCCTCCTCCATGCCGACGACGGCAAGTGCGGCCCGCAACGCCGTGCAGGAGACGAACAGCGCGTCCGCTTGCGCGTCGGTCGTATTGGCTGCCAGATCGACCAGCGTGGCCGGTGCAATCCGCGCCATCTCGCGGTCGTCGTCGAAGCCGAGACAGGTAAAACTGGCGATCTCGAAACCGTGCGCCGCGAAATAGACGGACATCGGCCGGCTGGTCTCGACCGTGTAGGGAGTAAGAATACTGATCGTCCTGGCGCCCAGCGCCTTCAAGCCGTGCACCCCTGCCATCGGCGGCGTAACCACGGGTACGCCGGGCTTGGCCGCCTGCACCGCCGCCTCGATCTCGGCATCGCCGATGACGACCGAGGCTGAGGTGCAGGAATAGCAGACCGCGTCGAGCGGCTCATCGGGCAGGATGAGCGCGGCGCCCGCCGTCAGCGACGGCTGCATCTTGCGCAAATTGTCCGGCGTCGTCGGATTGGCATAGGGAATGCGCGCGACATAGACGCCGATCCGGTCGCTTGCCACCATGCGACGAAAATCCGGTTCGGTCGTATGGTCGGTGGCAAGGATGATCAGGCCGACGCGCTTTTCCAGCGGACGCGCGTCGAGCGCCGGCCGTGTCGAGTGCAAGCGGATGTCGACTGCAGCGGTCACCATGCGCTCCTTGCCAACGGTTTGGTCGAAGGAACTGTCATTTTTCAATGCGCCCGTAGCGGCGTTCCAGCCAGCGCAGCAGCACGACCGAGAACAGGCTGATGACGAGGAAGAAGGCGCCGACCAAGGTCATCGGCTCGACATAGCGGTAGTAGGTGTTGGCGACGCTCTTGGCCTGGTTCATCAGTTCCAGCACGGTGATCGCCGACAGCAGCGGCGTCTCCTTGAACATGGCGATAAAATAGTTGGCAAGCGCCGGGATCATCGGCGGGATCGCCTGCGGCATGATGATGTGGGTCCAGGTCTGCCTGGCGTTGAGATTGCAGGCCTTGGCGGCTTCCCACTGGCCGCGCGGCACATTGTCGATGCCGGCGCGATAGACCTCGGCCGTGTAGGTGCCGTAATGCAGCCCGAGGCCGATGACGCCCGCCACCAGTGGCGGCAGCAGGATACCGATGTCCGGCAGCACGTAGAAGATGAAATACAGCTGCACCAAGAGCGGCGTGCCGCGAATGAACTCGGCGAGGAAGCCGACGCTGCGCGACAAGCCCTTGTTCGGCGAGCGCCGCGCCAGCGCGATGGCCAACCCCACGATCGCGGCCAGGACCGAGCCGAGCAGCGTCGCCAGGATGGTGATCTTCACGCCCTCGATCAGGGTCGGCATGATCTCCCAGACGAAATTCCAATCCCACTCCATTACGAGGCCCGATCCATCAGACGCGCACCCCGTCGAGGCCGCGCGCCATGCGGCGTTCCAGCGAACGCACGCCCCAGGAAATGATCAGCGCAAGGGCGAAATAGATGACGAGAATGGTGGTGAACGGCACCAGCGTGTTGCCGGTCTGCGAGCGCACGACCTGGGCCTGGAAGGTCAGGTCGGTGAGCGAGATCAGCGAAACCACGGCGGTGGCCTTGAGCAATTCGATGGCGTTATTGCCGAAGGTCGGCAGCATCACCAGCAGCGCCTGCGGCAGGATGACATGGCGCATGGCTTGCCAGCGGCCGAGATTGACCGCGGTGCAGGCCTCGTACTGTTCGCGGCCGATCGACTGGATGGCGCCGCGCACCACCTCCGCGCCGTAGGCGCCGACATTGAGGCCAAGCGCCAGCACGCCGGCCTGCAGCGGCGTCAGCGAAATGCCGATGAAGGGCAGCACGAAATAGGCCCAGAACAGCTGCACGAAGATCGAGGTGCCGCGGAAGAATTCGATATAGGCGGTGGCCAGCGCCCGAATGGCGAAAAAACGCGACAGCCGCCCCAGCCCGGCGAGAAAGGCCATGATCAGGGCAAGCACCGACCCCATCAGCGTCAGCTCGATGGTAACAAGCGCTCCCTGCAATATCAGGCCGAAATAGCCGGACCATTGGGTCATGAAGTTCGAATTTCCAGCGTTTTACGGTTATAGTCTTGGCCTCTTCTCCCCGTTCACGGGGAGAAGATGCCGGCAGGCAGATGAGGGGCAGAGCCAATTTGGCAGAACTGGCGCTGCCCCTCATCCGGCCTTGTTTGTGCATGTCGTTATCCCAAAACCGCTGCGCACTTTTGGGCGACATGCATTCGTGACACCTTCTCCCCGTGAACGGGGAGAAGGAAAAAGGCGCCTATTTTGCCGAGCAGAGCTTGTCGCGGCTCGTCGACATCGCCGCCGCGGCCGAAAAACCGTAGGGCTCGATGATCTTGGCGAATTCGCCGGACTCCTTCAGCTTGGCCAATTCGACGTCATAGGCGTCGCGCAGCGCCTCATCGCCCTTCTTGAACGCCGCGCCGTCGCAATAGACCGGCGCGCCGACCACCGGGGCGACGACTTCGAGATTCGAATCGTTGGCCTTCTTGACCAGATCGTTGATCGACAGCACCGGCAGGGAATAGGCGTCGATGCGGCCGTCCTGCAGCATCTTCAGGCCGCTCTGGCCATCCGGCACGACGATGACGCGGTCACGCGGCACGCCGGCAGTGAGCGCCAGCTTCTCCTCGGTGCCGCCGCCCGGCGCCCCGATCGTTGCGGTGGCATCGTTGGCGACATCCTCATAGCTCTTGAAGCCCTTCGGGTTGCCCTTCTTGACCAGCATTGCCTCGGCGTCGCACAGCACCGGCTCCGAATAAGCGACAGCCGCGCAGCGCTCCGGTTTCATGAACAGGCCGGCGGTGACGACGTCGAAACGGCCGGCCTGCAGGCCGGGGATCATCGCGCCATATTCCGAAATCGAGGCGACGATGTCGTTGACACCAAGACGCTTGAAGATTTCACGGGCCACATCGGGCGCCGCACCCGAGACCTTGCCGTCGGCAGCAACCGCCGTATAGGGCGGCTCGTTGGCGATGGCGACACGGGCAAAGCCCTGTGCCTTGAGCTCTTCGAGCTTGCTGTCGTCGGCCGATCCCGCGGTCGAAGCGGCCAGGATTGCGGTCAGTGCAACACCGGCGACGCCGGCCAGAATGCCAAGTTTCTTCATTGTTCCCAACTCCTTGTTTCTCTTTTGGTTTGGTCGTTCCACGGGACGGCTTCGCCGCCCTGGGAGGACGGCGCTGCCGCCCGGGGCATGGCAGTCAGACGCGATGTCCGGCCGCGATGATCTTCTTCAGGAAAGCTTGCGTACGCTCCTGCTTGGGGTTGCGGAAAATCTCGTCCGGCTTGCCTTCCTCGACGATCTTGCCGCGGTCGAAGAACAGAACCCGGTCGGCGAAATCATGGGCAAAACCCATTTCGTGGGTGACCAGCAGCATGGTCATGTCGGTCTCCGAGCACAGCCGCCACAACACGTTCAGCACCTCCTCGACCAGTTCCGGATCGAGCGCCGATGTCACCTCGTCGAACAGCATGATCCTGGGCTGCAGCGCCAAGGCGCGAGCGATGGCAACGCGCTGCTTCTGGCCGCCGGAAAGCTGCGCCGGCATCGCTTTCGCCTTGTCGGCCATGCCGACCATATCGAGCAGTTCCATCGCCCGTTTTTCGGCGGTGGCGCGCGGCATGCCCTTGGTCAGGATCGGCGCCAGCGTGACGTTGTCGATGACGCTCTTGTGCGGAAACAGGTTGAACAGCTGGAAGACCATGCCGATCTTCTGGCGCATTCTTGCCAGATGCCGTTCGTCGGCAGGCAGCAACTGGCCGTTGCGCTCCATGTGGTAAAGCTGCTCGCCGTCGATCTGGATGTGGCCGCTGTCGATCCTCTCCAGCGTCATCAGGATGCGCAGGATCGTCGTCTTGCCGGAGCCGGATGGGCCGATCAGCGCAAGCTTTTCGCGCGGCATGACCTGCATCGACAGTCCGTCCAGCACCTTGAAGGTGCCGAAGCTTTTCGAAATGGCGTCGATCTTGATGATGGGCGCGGACAAAGAATTCCCCCGTGCTGGAGAAGCTGTGCCTTAACGATGGGGAACGCGCCAAATCATGTCAATCAGGAAAATAAACTCATGACAATGTTTCTGGCTCCGCAGAATTTCGCGGCAATGTCTGCCTAGATCGCCAGCAGCAGATGCTCCGGGTCGCCGAGCAGAAGCTTGGTGACAACGCTGAGGCCGGCGCGCAGCTCCCCCTCGGTTGTCGAGCCCAGCGAGATGCGCACTGCCGGTTGCCAGGGCGCCGCCGAGATGCGGAACGATGTGCCTGGTGCGATCGCAACGCCCTGCAGGCGGGCCTGTGAGACGAAGCCCTCCTCGGCGCGGTCGCCGGGCAGTTCCAGCCACAGATGCAGCCCGTCGCGATGGACGCGGTAGTCGACCCCGGCAAGCACCTGGGCGGCAATCTCCTGCCGCCGCCGCAGCGCCGACCGTTGCCAGCGGACGAGTTCCATCGCCGTGCCGTCGGTCACCCATTTTGTCGCGATCTCCGCCACCATCGGCGTCGCCATCCAGTTGGAGACGAGATGCCGGTTGGCGACGGCAGCGACATAGCGGTCGGGCGCCGCGAGATAACCGATGCGCAGGCCTGGCAGCACGATCTTGGTGAAGGAGGTGACGTAGAGCGTGCGCTCGGGCGCGAAGGCGGCGACCGGCGGCGGACGGCCCTCGACCAGCGGCCCGAGCACGTCGTTCTCGATGATGGCGATGTCGTGCCTGCGCGCCACCGCAGCGATCTGCTCGCGCCGCGCGGCATTCATCAATGTTGCAGTCGGATTGATCACCGAGGGCTGCACGAACACGGCGCGGATGTCGGAAAGCCGGCACGCCTCGTCGAGCGCCTCCGGGATCAGGCCGTTGTCGTCGATCGGCAGACCCTCGAGGTTGAAGCCGAGATAGCGCGCCAGCGGGATCAGCGTGTGATGGCCGATCGCCTCGGTGGCGACGGTCGAACCCGGCGGCGCCACGCTCATCAGCGCCACCGTCATGCCGGCCGTGGCGCCGTTGGTCAGGCTGACATTCTGCGCCGACACGTCGAGACCGCACAGCCGCAGCCATTCGACCGCCACGGCACGGTGGCGCGGAAACACCATGTTCGGCCGGAACGACAGCGCCGAGGTCGACGGCAGGTTCTCGGCGAGCCAGCCCAGCGCCTGCTTCAACCTCTCCAGATGCATCGGCTCGCAGACCGGCTTCAGGATCGACAGGTCGATGACCTCGCCAAGGCGCTCCGGCAGATAGGGCGGCTCCGGCTCGCGTCGCTGCGTCTGCACGAAGCTGCCGCGGCCGATCTCGCCGGAGACCAGGCCCCGGCGGATCAGCTCCTCATAGGCGCGGCTGACTGTCTGCACCGAAAGCTTCAAATCGTCGGCCAGCCGGCGATGCGTCGGCAGCCGCGCGCCGTTGGCCAGCCGTCCGTCATGAATGGCGCGCGCGAACTGGTCGGCGAGCGATTGATAGGCCGGCCGCCGGATAAGCGCGGGATCTGGACGCCACAATGTCATGACATATTAGAGATCGAAATCAGTGCAATTGACAATCGAAATAATGCGCCGTCATGGTGTCGCGGAAAAAAGTGGACGCTCATGGCCGCATTGAAACTGGATCAGATCGACCTGAAAATCCTCGACGCGGTTCAGCGCGACGGGCGCATCACCAAGCTGGCGCTCGCCGACAAGGTCGGCCTGTCGCCGACGCCGTGCTGGATGCGGTTGCGCAAGCTGGAAAAGGCCGGCATCGTCTCCGGCTATCACGCCAAGGTTGCAATGCGCGCCGTCGCGCCGGTCGCCATCGTCCTGATGGAGGTGACGCTGGCCAGCCACCGCCAAGCCGATTTCGACCGTTTTGAGCGCGTCATCCGCGACGTCCCCGAAATCGTCGCATGCTGGTCGGTGGGCGGCGGCGTCGACTATCTGCTGAAAGTGATGGCGCGCGACATCGACGCCTATCAGCGGCTGGTCGACGCCCTGCTCGAACGCGAGATCGGCATCGACCGTTATTTCACCTACATCGTCACCAAGACGGTGAAGGAGGAGGTCGCCTTGCCGGTGGCCGATCTGCTGCCGGTGTCAACGTGAGGCCTGGGGAAATCGAAAAGGGCCCCCTCATCCGGCCGCTTCGCGGCCACCTTCTCCCCGGTGGGGAGAAGAGGCTGGCGCCGGCGCTGGCAATCTCCTCTCCCCCGAGGGGAGAGGTCGGATTGCCCCGAATTGCCCTTTGCAATTCGGTTGGCAATCCGGGTGAGGGGGCACTTCCTCGATGAGATAGCCCAGCCTATAAGCTGAACAGATTGTCTGCCCGAGCAGCCCAATAGAGACAATCTCTCTACGCGTGCGCTCCGAAACAGCCTCTCTGTCTGCGCCGCGCGCATAGTCTCTCCGCATCACTCCGAAACCGGGAGACCTCGAACATGTCCGCGCATTTTGCCCGCCCACAACGCCACGAAGCGCTTGACCGGCTCGCCGACCGCCGGCTGCTGCGCCAACTCGCCTATGTCGACGGCCACTGGACGGCGAGTGAAGCCGCCGAGAGTTTTGGGGTGACCGACCCTGCTACAGGCGCCACCGTTGCCTGGGTTGCCGCGCTCGATGCCAGGCAGACGAGCAAGGCGATCGACGCGGCGGCGCGCGCCTTTCCCGCCTGGCGCGCGGCCCTCCCACAGGAACGCGCAAGAATCCTGCGAAAATGGTTCGATCTGATCATCGCCGCCAAGGACGATCTGGCGCTGTTGATGACGCTCGAGCAGGGCAAGCCGCTTAGGGAATCGCTTGGCGAGATCGACTACGCCGCCTCCTTCGTCGAATGGTACACCGAGGAGGCAAAGCGCCTCAACGCCGAAAGCGTCACCAGCCATTTGCCAAACGCCGAGATGATGGTGCGGCGCGAACCGCTCGGCGTCGTCGGCGTCGTCACGCCGTGGAATTTTCCCGCAGCCATGCTGACCCGCAAGGCGGCGGCCGCGCTTGCCGCCGGCTGCACCATCGTCGCGCATCCTTCGTCGGAAACGCCGCTGTCGGCACTGGCGCTGGCCGAGCTCGGCGAACGCGCCGGCCTGCCGGCTGGCGTCTTCAACGTTCTCACCGGCAAGGCCTCGACCATCGTTGGGCGGATGTGCGAAGATCCGCGCGTCCGCGCCATGAGCTTCACCGGCTCGACCGAGATCGGCAGGCTTATCGCCGCGCAAAGTGCGCCGACGATGAAGCGGCTGGTCATGGAGCTTGGCGGCCACGCGCCGCTGATCGTCTTTGCCGACGCCGATCTCGACAAGGCGGTGACGACAGCCGTCGACGCCAAATTCGCCACTTCCGGCCAGGATTGCCTTGCCGCCAACCGCATCTATGTCCAGCGCCCGATCTACGACCGTTTCTGCGCCGCTTTCGCCAGGCGCATCGAGGCGCTGCGGACCGGCAATGGCCTGGCCGGAGACACCGACATCGGGCCGTTGATGCATGAGCGCGGTGTCAAGAAGGTCGAGGAGCAAGTCGCCGATGCGCTCGCCCATGGCGCGCGCTGCCTCACCGGCGGCGGCAGACATCCGGCCGGACCGCTGTTCTACCGGCCGACCCTGCTCGCCGATGTCACCGACGATGCGCTGATCATGCGCGAGGAAACCTTTGGTCCGGTCGCCGCGGTGACGCCCTTCGACAGCGAGGACGAGGTCATCGCCCGCGCCAACGCCACCGAATACGGGCTCGTCGCCTATGTCGTCACCGAGAACGGCGGCCGCCAATTGCGCATGGGCCGTGCACTCGACTACGGTATGGTCGCCATCAACCGCGTCAAGATCACCGGCGCGCCGATTCCGTTCGGCGGCGTCAAGCAGTCCGGCATCGGTCGCGAGGGCTCGCGCCACGGGCTCGAAGCCTTTACCGATCTTAAATATCTCTGCCTGGACGTAGCGTAAGCCGCGCCGGAGACATTTCCTTAGGAGTAAAAAAATGCTCGACCAGTCCAACGAACTCGCCGCCTGGGATCGCGACCACTTCTTCCATCCCTCGACCCACATGGGCACGCATGCGCGGGGTGAATCGCCGACCCGCATCATCGCCGGCGGCGAAGGCGTCACCATCTGGGACAATAACGGCCGCAAGAGCATCGATGCCTTCGCCGGGCTTTATTGCGTCAATGTCGGCTATGGCCGCCAGAAGATATCAGACGCCATCGCCGCCCAGGCCAGGAACCTTGCCTATTACCATGCCTATGTCGGCCACGGCACCGAGGCGTCGATCACGCTTTCCAAGATGATCATCGACCGCGCCCCGCAAGGCATGTCGAGGGTCTATTTCGGCCTCTCCGGTTCCGACGCCAACGAAACCAACATCAAGCTGATCTGGTACTGCAACAACGTGCTCGGTCGTCCCGAGAAGAAGAAGATCATCTCACGCTGGCGCGGCTATCACGGCTCCGGTGTCATGACCGGATCGCTGACCGGGCTCGACCTGTTCCACAACGCCTTCGACCTGCCGCGTGCGCCGATCCTGCACACCGAGGCGCCCTACTATTTCCGCCGCGCCGACCGCTCGATGAGCGAGGAACAGTTTTCCCAACACTGCGCCGACAAGCTCGAAGAGATGATCCTGGCCGAGGGCCCCGACACGGTCGCCGCCTTCATCGGCGAGCCGATCCTCGGCACCGGCGGCATCGTGCCGCCGCCCGCTCTGTACTGGGAAAAGATCCAGGCGGTTCTGAACAAATACGACGTGCTGCTGGTCGCCGACGAAGTGGTCACCGGCTTCGGCCGGCTGGGCACCATGTTCGGCTCCGACCACTACGGCATCAAGCCCGACCTGATCACCATCGCCAAGGGACTGACCTCGGCCTATGCGCCGCTGTCGGGCGTCATCGTCTCGGATAAGGTCTGGCAGGTGCTGGTGCAGGGTTCGGACAAACTCGGCAGCTTGGGCCATGGCTGGACCTATTCGGCGCATCCGATCTGCGTTGCCGCCGGTGTCGCCAACCTGGAACTGATCGACGAGATGGACCTGGTGACCAACGCCGGTGAGACCGGCGCCTATTTCCGCGCCGAACTGGCGAAAGCCGTCGGCGGCCACAAGAATGTCGGCGAGGTGCGCGGCGACGGCATGCTGGCGGCAATCGAATTCGTCGCCGACCGGGACGACCGCGTGTTCTTCGATGCCGCGCAAAAAATCGGGCCGCAGGTCGCGACCGCGCTTGCCGAGCTTGGCGTCATCGGCCGCGCCATGCCGCAAGGCGACATCCTCGGCTTTGCGCCGCCGCTATGCCTCACCCGTGAAGAGGCCGACATCGTCGTGTCGAAGACGGCCGATGCGGTGAAGAGCGTGTTTGCCAGCATCTAATTATCGACCTTGGTGCCGCCCCTCATCCGCCCTGCCGGCACCTTCTCGGTAGAGAAGGGTCAAGCACTCGGCGCCGGCTGACCCCCTCTCCCCGTTGTTCACGGGGAGAGGGTAAGGGTGAGGGGCAGCGCCAACCTGGAATATCTGGAAGCAACATCAATGACCTCCAAAGCCCTCCCCGCCACCATGGCAGCCGTGCTTCTGACCGGTCACGGCGGGCCGGAAAAGCTTGTCTATCGCACCGATGTGAAAGTGCCCTCGCCCGCCCCCGGCGAGGTTCTGGTCAAGGTCACCGCTTGCGGCATGAACAACACCGATGTCTGGGTGCGCCAGGGCGCCTATGGCACGGTGGAAGATGCTGCCGCCGTGTCGACCTGGCGGCGTCAGGGCAATACGCTGACCTTCCCGCGCATCCAGGGCACCGACACCGTCGGCAACATCGTTGCCGTCGGCGAGGGTGTTTCTTCGGCCCGCATCGGCGAGCGGGTGATGGTCGATTTCTCCATCTACAACCGCGACGATGATTCACTCGCCGACATCGACTATATGGGCCATGGCCGCGACGGCGGCTATGCCGAGTACCAGGCCGTGCCGGCCGAGAACGCCCATGTCGTCGCCACCGACCTGACCGACATCGAGCTCGCCACCTTTTGCTGCGCTTACCTTACCGGCGAACAGATGCTGGAACGCGCCGCATTGAGGGCCGGCGAGCGCGTGCTGGTCACCGGCGCCTCGGGCGGCGTCGGCTCCGGCATCGTGCAGTTGGCGCGGGCGCGCGGCGCCATTCCCTATGCCGTCGTCGGCAAGGGCAAGGAACAGGCGGTGCTCGACATCGGCGCCGAGGCGGTGATCACCCGTGGCGTCGCCGATCTGCCCACCGCCGTCAACGACGCAACCGGCGGCCAGCCGATCGACGTGGTTGCCGACCTCGTCGGCGGTGCGATCTTCAACGACCTGTTGCGCATCCTTCGGCCCGAGGGTCGCTACACCACCGCCGGCGCGATTGCCGGCCCGGTCGTGCAGCTCGATCTGCGCACCATGTATCTCAAGCAATTGCAGCTGCACGGCTCCAGCCAAGGCACGCGACACGACTTCCGCCGTATCGTCCGCTACATCGAGGAGAAGAAAATCCGGCCGCTGGTCGGCGGTGTCTACAAGCTCTCCGATTTCCACCGCGCCCAGGCGGATTTCATCGCCAAAGATTTTGTCGGCAAGCTGGTGGTCGTTCCGGACGCCGTTGCGGATCTCGCTGCAACGCGTTGACAACCAAGGCTAACAAGGCAATTGCCGATCGCAGCGCCGCCTCCGAAGCTGCCGATCTCCCCCCTTGCGGGGGAGATGCCGGCAGGCAGAGGGGGGTGGGAAGGATCGCAACTTCGACTTCAGCCTTGCCAACCCAGCTTGAGGGCGTGGCTGCGATCGATTGACAGGTCGGAGGGACAGCACCCCCCTCTGCCTGCCGGCATCTCCCCCGCAAGGGGGGAGATCGGCAGCTTCGGAGGCGGCGCTGCGATCGGCAATTGCCTTGTTAGCCTTGGTTGTCAACGCGTTGCAGCGAGATCCGCAACGGCGTCCGGAACGACCACCAGCTTGCCGACAAAATCTTTGGCGATGAAATCCGCCTGGGCGCGGTGGAAATCGGAGAGCTTGTAGACACCGCCGACCAGCGGCCGGATTTTCTTCTCCTCGATGTAGCGGACGATACGGCGGAAGTCGTGTCGCGTGCCTTGGCTGGAGCCGTGCAGCTGCAATTGCTTGAGATACATGGTGCGCAGATCGAGCTGCACGACCGGGCCGGCAATCGCGCCGGCGGTGGTGTAGCGACCCTCGGGCCGAAGGATGCGCAACAGGTCGTTGAAGATCGCACCGCCGACGAGGTCGGCAACCACGTCGATCGGCTGGCCGCCGGTTGCGTCGTTGACGGCGGTGGGCAGATCGGCGACGCCACGGGTGATCACCGCCTCGGCGCCGATGTCGAGCACCGCCTGTTCCTTGCCCTTGCCGACGACGGCATAGGGAATGGCGCCGCGCGCCCGCGCCAACTGCACGATGCCGGAGCCGACGCCGCCCGAGGCGCCGGTGACCAGCACGCGCTCGCCGGCCCTCAATGCGGCGCGTTCCAGCATCTGTTCGCCGGTAAGGTAAGCGCAGCAAAAGGTGGCGAGCTCGATGTCGGTCAGGTCGGTGGCGACGACATGGGCGTTCTCGGCCGGCACGGCCTGGTACTCGGCATAGCCGCCGTCGCGGCCATGGCCCATATAGTCGATGTCGGCGAGTGAATCATCGTCGCGGTTGTAGATGGAGAAATCGACCATCACCCGCTCGCCGATGCGGGCCGAAGAAACACCCTCGCCGACGGCAACGATGTTGCCGACGGTGTCGGTGCCCTGGATGCGCGGGAAGGTCAGCGTATTGCCCTGACGCCGCCAGGTCGACACGGCGGCAGCATCTTCCACCGTGCCATAGGCGCCCTGGCGCACCCAGACATCGGTGTTGTTCATGCCGCAAGCGGTGACCTTGACCAGAACCTCGCCGGGGGCGGGCGAGGGCACTTTCACATCGGTGCGATAGACAAGCTTTTCCGGCCCGCCGTGACCGGTCAGAAGCACGGCTGCCATGGTGGCGGGGAGGGCTTTGGAGGTCATTGATGTTGCTTCCAGATATTCCAGGTTGGCGCTGCCCCTCACCCTTACCCTCTCCCCGTGAACAACGGGGAGAGGGGGTCAGCCGGCGCCGAGTGCTTGACCCTTCTCTACCGAGAAGGTGCCGGCAGGGCGGATGAGGGGCGGCACCAAGGTCGATAATTAGATGCTGGCAAACACGCTCTTCACCGCATCGGCCGTCTTCGACACGACGATGTCGGCCTCTTCACGGGTGAGGCATAGCGGCGGCGCAAAGCCGAGGATGTCGCCTTGCGGCATGGCGCGGCCGATGACGCCAAGCTCGGCAAGCGCGGTCGCGACCTGCGGCCCGATTTTTTGCGCGGCATCGAAGAACACGCGGTCGTCCCGGTCGGCGACGAATTCGATTGCCGCCAGCATGCCGTCGCCGCGCACCTCGCCGACATTCTTGTGGCCGCCGACGGCTTTCGCCAGTTCGGCGCGGAAATAGGCGCCGGTCTCACCGGCGTTGGTCACCAGGTCCATCTCGTCGATCAGTTCCAGGTTGGCGACACCGGCGGCAACGCAGATCGGATGCGCCGAATAGGTCCAGCCATGGCCCAAGCTGCCGAGTTTGTCCGAACCCTGCACCAGCACCTGCCAGACCTTATCCGAGACGATGACGCCCGACAGCGGCGCATAGGCCGAGGTCAGTCCCTTGGCGATGGTGATCAGGTCGGGCTTGATGCCGTAGTGGTCGGAGCCGAACATGGTGCCCAGCCGGCCGAAGCCGGTGACCACTTCGTCGGCGACCAGCAGCACGTCGTATTTGTTCAGAACCGCCTGGATCTTTTCCCAGTACAGAGCGGGCGGCGGCACGATGCCGCCGGTGCCGAGGATCGGCTCGCCGATGAAGGCGGCGACCGTGTCGGGGCCCTCGGCCAGGATCATCTCTTCGAGCTTGTCGGCGCAGTGTTGGGAAAACTGTTCCTCGCTCATCGAGCGGTCGGCGCGGCGGAAATAGTAGGGCGCCTCGGTGTGCAGGATCGGCGCACGCGGCAGGTCGAAGGCGTTGTGGAACAGGTCGAGCCCGGTCAGCGATCCGGTCATGACACCGGAGCCGTGATAGCCGCGCCAGCGTGAGATGATCTTCTTCTTCTCGGGACGACCGAGCACGTTGTTGCAGTACCAGATCAGCTTGATGTTGGTTTCGTTGGCGTCGGAACCGGAGAGGCCGAAATAGACCCTCGACATGCCTTGCGGGGCGCGGTCGATGATCATCTTGGAAAGCGTGATCGACGCCTCGGTGCCGTGGCCGACATAGGCATGGTAATAGGCAAGGTTCCTGGCCTGGGCGGCGATGGCGTCTGATATCTTCTGGCGGCCATAGCCGACATTGACGCAATAAAGCCCGGCGAAGGCATCGATGCTCTTGCGGCCGTTATTGTCCCAGATGGTGACGCCTTCGCCGCCGGCGATGATGCGGGTCGGCGATTCACCCCGCGCATGCGTGCCCATGTGGGTCGAGGGATGGAAGAAGTGGTCGCGATCCCAGGCGGCGAGTTCGTTGGACTGGTCGAGCATTTTTTTACTCCTAAGGAAATGTCTCCGGCGCGGCTTACGCTACGTCCAGGCAGAGATATTTAAGATCGGTAAAGGCTTCGAGCCCGTGGCGCGAGCCCTCGCGACCGATGCCGGACTGCTTGACGCCGCCGAACGGAATCGGCGCGCCGGTGATCTTGACGCGGTTGATGGCGACCATACCGTAGTCGAGTGCACGGCCCATGCGCAATTGGCGGCCGCCGTTCTCGGTGACGACATAGGCGACGAGCCCGTATTCGGTGGCGTTGGCGCGGGCGATGACCTCGTCCTCGCTGTCGAAGGGCGTCACCGCGGCGACCGGACCAAAGGTTTCCTCGCGCATGATCAGCGCATCGTCGGTGACATCGGCGAGCAGGGTCGGCCGGTAGAACAGCGGTCCGGCCGGATGTCTGCCGCCGCCGGTGAGGCAGCGCGCGCCATGGGCGAGCGCATCGGCGACTTGCTCCTCGACCTTCTTGACACCGCGCTCATGCATCAACGGCCCGATGTCGGTGTCTCCGGCCAGGCCATTGCCGGTCCGCAGCGCCTCGATGCGCCTGGCGAAAGCGGCGCAGAAACGGTCGTAGATCGGGCGCTGGACATAGATGCGGTTGGCGGCAAGGCAATCCTGGCCGGAAGTGGCGAATTTGGCGTCGACGGCTGTCGTCACCGCCTTGTCGAGATCGGCGTCGGCAAAGACGATCAGCGGCGCGTGGCCGCCAAGCTCCATGACCAGCCGCTTCATCGTCGGCGCACTTTGCGCGGCGATAAGCCTGCCGATCTCGGTCGAGCCGGTGAAGCTCATGGCGCGGACGCGCGGATCTTCGCACATCCGCCCAACGATGGTCGAGGCCTTGCCGGTGAGAACGTTGAAGACGCCAGCCGGCAGGCCGGCGCGTTCGCCGAGCTCGGCCAGCGCCAGTGCCGACAGCGGCGTTTCCGACGAAGGATGCGCGACGATGGTGCAGCCGGCGGCAAGCGCGGCCGCCGCCTTGCGGGTCAGCATGGCTGCGGGAAAATTCCACGGCGTGACGACGCCGACGACGCCGAGCGGTTCGCGCCGCACCATCATCTCGGCGTTTGGCAAATGGCTGGTGACGCTTTCGGCGTTGAGGCGCTTTGCCTCCTCGGTGTACCATTCGACGAAGGAGGCGGCGTAGTCGATCTCGCCAAGCGATTCCCTAAGCGGCTTGCCCTGCTCGAGCGTCATCAACAGCGCCAGATCGTCCTTGGCGGCGATGATCAGATCGAACCATTTTCGCAGGATTCTTGCGCGTTCCTGTGGGAGGGCCGCGCGCCAGGCGGGAAAGGCGCGCGCCGCCGCGTCGATCGCCTTGCTCGTCTGCCTGGCATCGAGCGCGGCAACCCAGGCAACGGTGGCGCCTGTAGCAGGGTCGGTCACCCCAAAACTCTCGGCGGCTTCACTCGCCGTCCAGTGGCCGTCGACATAGGCGAGTTGGCGCAGCAGCCGGCGGTCGGCGAGCCGGTCAAGCGCTTCGTGGCGTTGTGGGCGGGCAAAATGCGCGGACATGTTCGAGGTCTCCCGGTTTCGGAGTGATGCGGAGAGACTATGCGCGCGGCGCAGACAGAGAGGCTGTTTCGGAGCGCACGCGTAGAGAGATTGTCTCTATTGGGCTGCTCGGGCAGACAATCTGTTCAGCTTATAGGCTGGGCTATCTCATCGAGGAAGTGCCCCCTCACCCGGATTGCCAACCGAATTGCAAAGGGCAATTCGGGGCAATCCGACCTCTCCCCTCGGGGGAGAGGAGATTGCCAGCGCCGGCGCCAGCCTCTTCTCCCCACCGGGGAGAAGGTGGCCGCGAAGCGGCCGGATGAGGGGGCCCTTTTCGATTTCCCCAGGCCTCACGTTGACACCGGCAGCAGATCGGCCACCGGCAAGGCGACCTCCTCCTTCACCGTCTTGGTGACGATGTAGGTGAAATAACGGTCGATGCCGATCTCGCGTTCGAGCAGGGCGTCGACCAGCCGCTGATAGGCGTCGATGTCGCGCGCCATCACTTTCAGCAGATAGTCGACGCCGCCGCCCACCGACCAGCATGCGACGATTTCGGGGACGTCGCGGATGACGCGCTCAAAACGGTCGAAATCGGCTTGGCGGTGGCTGGCCAGCGTCACCTCCATCAGGACGATGGCGACCGGCGCGACGGCGCGCATTGCAACCTTGGCGTGATAGCCGGAGACGATGCCGGCCTTTTCCAGCTTGCGCAACCGCATCCAGCACGGCGTCGGCGACAGGCCGACCTTGTCGGCGAGCGCCAGCTTGGTGATGCGCCCGTCGCGCTGAACCGCGTCGAGGATTTTCAGGTCGATCTGATCCAGTTTCAATGCGGCCATGAGCGTCCACTTTTTTCCGCGACACCATGACGGCGCATTATTTCGATTGTCAATTGCACTGATTTCGATCTCTAATATGTCATGACATTGTGGCGTCCAGATCCCGCGCTTATCCGGCGGCCGGCCTATCAATCGCTCGCCGACCAGTTCGCGCGCGCCATTCATGACGGACGGCTGGCCAACGGCGCGCGGCTGCCGACGCATCGCCGGCTGGCCGACGATTTGAAGCTTTCGGTGCAGACAGTCAGCCGCGCCTATGAGGAGCTGATCCGCCGGGGCCTGGTCTCCGGCGAGATCGGCCGCGGCAGCTTCGTGCAGACGCAGCGACGCGAGCCGGAGCCGCCCTATCTGCCGGAGCGCCTTGGCGAGGTCATCGACCTGTCGATCCTGAAGCCGGTCTGCGAGCCGATGCATCTGGAGAGGTTGAAGCAGGCGCTGGGCTGGCTCGCCGAGAACCTGCCGTCGACCTCGGCGCTGTCGTTCCGGCCGAACATGGTGTTTCCGCGCCACCGTGCCGTGGCGGTCGAATGGCTGCGGCTGTGCGGTCTCGACGTGTCGGCGCAGAATGTCAGCCTGACCAACGGCGCCACGGCCGGCATGACGGTGGCGCTGATGAGCGTGGCGCCGCCGGGTTCGACCGTCGCCACCGAGGCGATCGGCCATCACACGCTGATCCCGCTGGCGCGCTATCTCGGCTTCAACCTCGAGGGTCTGCCGATCGACGACAACGGCCTGATCCCGGAGGCGCTCGACGAGGCGTGCCGGCTTTCCGACATCCGCGCCGTGTTCGTGCAGCCCTCGGTGATCAATCCGACTGCAACATTGATGAATGCCGCGCGGCGCGAGCAGATCGCTGCGGTGGCGCGCAGGCACGACATCGCCATCATCGAGAACGACGTGCTCGGGCCGCTGGTCGAGGGCCGTCCGCCGCCGGTCGCCGCCTTCGCGCCCGAGCGCACGCTCTACGTCACCTCCTTCACCAAGATCGTGCTGCCAGGCCTGCGCATCGGTTATCTCGCGGCGCCCGACCGCTATGTCGCTGCCGTCGCCAACCGGCATCTCGTCTCCAACTGGATGGCGACGCCGATGGTGGCGGAGATCGCGACAAAATGGGTGACCGACGGCACGGCGATGGAACTCGTCCGCTGGCAACGGTCGGCGCTGCGGCGGCGGCAGGAGATTGCCGCCCAGGTGCTTGCCGGGGTCGACTACCGCGTCCATCGCGACGGGCTGCATCTGTGGCTGGAACTGCCCGGCGACCGCGCCGAGGAGGGCTTCGTCTCACAGGCCCGCCTGCAGGGCGTTGCGATCGCACCAGGCACATCGTTCCGCATCTCGGCGGCGCCCTGGCAACCGGCAGTGCGCATCTCGCTGGGCTCGACAACCGAGGGGGAGCTGCGCGCCGGCCTCAGCGTTGTCACCAAGCTTCTGCTCGGCGACCCGGAGCATCTGCTGCTGGCGATCTAGGCAGACATTGCCGCGAAATTCTGCGGAGCCAGAAACATTGTCATGAGTTTATTTTCCTGATTGACATGATTTGGCGCGTTCCCCATCGTTAAGGCACAGCTTCTCCAGCACGGGGGAATTCTTTGTCCGCGCCCATCATCAAGATCGACGCCATTTCGAAAAGCTTCGGCACCTTCAAGGTGCTGGACGGACTGTCGATGCAGGTCATGCCGCGCGAAAAGCTTGCGCTGATCGGCCCATCCGGCTCCGGCAAGACGACGATCCTGCGCATCCTGATGACGCTGGAGAGGATCGACAGCGGCCACATCCAGATCGACGGCGAGCAGCTTTACCACATGGAGCGCAACGGCCAGTTGCTGCCTGCCGACGAACGGCATCTGGCAAGAATGCGCCAGAAGATCGGCATGGTCTTCCAGCTGTTCAACCTGTTTCCGCACAAGAGCGTCATCGACAACGTCACGCTGGCGCCGATCCTGACCAAGGGCATGCCGCGCGCCACCGCCGAAAAACGGGCGATGGAACTGCTCGATATGGTCGGCATGGCCGACAAGGCGAAAGCGATGCCGGCGCAGCTTTCCGGCGGCCAGAAGCAGCGCGTTGCCATCGCTCGCGCCTTGGCGCTGCAGCCCAGGATCATGCTGTTCGACGAGGTGACATCGGCGCTCGATCCGGAACTGGTCGAGGAGGTGCTGAACGTGTTGTGGCGGCTGTGCTCGGAGACCGACATGACCATGCTGCTGGTCACCCACGAAATGGGTTTTGCCCATGATTTCGCCGACCGGGTTCTGTTCTTCGACCGCGGCAAGATCGTCGAGGAAGGCAAGCCGGACGAGATTTTCCGCAACCCCAAGCAGGAGCGTACGCAAGCTTTCCTGAAGAAGATCATCGCGGCCGGACATCGCGTCTGACTGCCATGCCCCGGGCGGCAGCGCCGTCCTCCCAGGGCGGCGAAGCCGTCCCGTGGAACGACCAAACCAAAAGAGAAACAAGGAGTTGGGAACAATGAAGAAACTTGGCATTCTGGCCGGCGTCGCCGGTGTTGCACTGACCGCAATCCTGGCCGCTTCGACCGCGGGATCGGCCGACGACAGCAAGCTCGAAGAGCTCAAGGCACAGGGCTTTGCCCGTGTCGCCATCGCCAACGAGCCGCCCTATACGGCGGTTGCTGCCGACGGCAAGGTCTCGGGTGCGGCGCCCGATGTGGCCCGTGAAATCTTCAAGCGTCTTGGTGTCAACGACATCGTCGCCTCGATTTCGGAATATGGCGCGATGATCCCCGGCCTGCAGGCCGGCCGTTTCGACGTCGTCACCGCCGGCCTGTTCATGAAACCGGAGCGCTGCGCGGCTGTCGCTTATTCGGAGCCGGTGCTGTGCGACGCCGAGGCAATGCTGGTCAAGAAGGGCAACCCGAAGGGCTTCAAGAGCTATGAGGATGTCGCCAACGATGCCACCGCAACGATCGGGGCGCCGGGCGGCGGCACCGAGGAGAAGCTGGCGCTCACTGCCGGCGTGCCGCGTGACCGCGTCATCGTCGTGCCGGATGGCCAGAGCGGCCTGAAGATGCTGCAGGACGGCCGCATCGACGCCTATTCCCTGCCGGTGCTGTCGATCAACGATCTGGTCAAGAAGGCCAACGATTCGAATCTCGAAGTCGTCGCCCCGGTGGTCGGCGCGCCGGTCTATTGCGACGGCGCGGCGTTCAAGAAGGGCGATGAGGCGCTGCGCGACGCCTATGACGTCGAATTGGCCAAGCTGAAGGAGTCCGGCGAATTCGCCAAGATCATCGAGCCCTACGGTTTTTCGGCCGCGGCGGCGATGTCGACGAGCCGCGACAAGCTCTGCTCGGCAAAATAGGCGCCTTTTTCCTTCTCCCCGTTCACGGGGAGAAGGTGTCACGAATGCATGTCGCCCAAAAGTGCGCAGCGGTTTTGGGATAACGACATGCACAAACAAGGCCGGATGAGGGGCAGCGCCAGTTCTGCCAAATTGGCTCTGCCCCTCATCTGCCTGCCGGCATCTTCTCCCCGTGAACGGGGAGAAGAGGCCAAGACTATAACCGTAAAACGCTGGAAATTCGAACTTCATGACCCAATGGTCCGGCTATTTCGGCCTGATATTGCAGGGAGCGCTTGTTACCATCGAGCTGACGCTGATGGGGTCGGTGCTTGCCCTGATCATGGCCTTTCTCGCCGGGCTGGGGCGGCTGTCGCGTTTTTTCGCCATTCGGGCGCTGGCCACCGCCTATATCGAATTCTTCCGCGGCACCTCGATCTTCGTGCAGCTGTTCTGGGCCTATTTCGTGCTGCCCTTCATCGGCATTTCGCTGACGCCGCTGCAGGCCGGCGTGCTGGCGCTTGGCCTCAATGTCGGCGCCTACGGCGCGGAGGTGGTGCGCGGCGCCATCCAGTCGATCGGCCGCGAACAGTACGAGGCCTGCACCGCGGTCAATCTCGGCCGCTGGCAAGCCATGCGCCATGTCATCCTGCCGCAGGCGCTGCTGGTGATGCTGCCGACCTTCGGCAATAACGCCATCGAATTGCTCAAGGCCACCGCCGTGGTTTCGCTGATCTCGCTCACCGACCTGACCTTCCAGGCCCAGGTCGTGCGCTCGCAGACCGGCAACACGCTGGTGCCGTTCACCACCATTCTCGTCATCTATTTCGCCCTTGCGCTGATCATTTCCTGGGGCGTGCGTTCGCTGGAACGCCGCATGGCGCGCGGCCTCGACGGGGTGCGCGTCTGATGGATCGGGCCTCGTAATGGAGTGGGATTGGAATTTCGTCTGGGAGATCATGCCGACCCTGATCGAGGGCGTGAAGATCACCATCCTGGCGACGCTGCTCGGCTCGGTCCTGGCCGCGATCGTGGGGTTGGCCATCGCGCTGGCGCGGCGCTCGCCGAACAAGGGCTTGTCGCGCAGCGTCGGCTTCCTCGCCGAGTTCATTCGCGGCACGCCGCTCTTGGTGCAGCTGTATTTCATCTTCTACGTGCTGCCGGACATCGGTATCCTGCTGCCGCCACTGGTGGCGGGCGTCATCGGCCTCGGGCTGCATTACGGCACCTACACGGCCGAGGTCTATCGCGCCGGCATCGACAATGTGCCGCGCGGCCAGTGGGAAGCCGCCAAGGCCTGCAATCTCAACGCCAGGCAGACCTGGACCCACATCATCATGCCGCAGGCGATCCCGCCGATGATCCCGGCGCTTGCCAACTATTTTATCGCCATGTTCAAGGAGACGCCGCTGCTGTCGGCGATCACCGTGCTGGAACTGATGAACCAGGCCAAGAGCGTCGCCAACACCTACTACCGCTATGTCGAGCCGATGACCTTGGTCGGCGCCTTCTTCCTCGTCATCAGCCTGTTCTCGGTCGTGCTGCTGCGCTGGCTGGAACGCCGCTACGGGCGCATTGAAAAATGACAGTTCCTTCGACCAAACCGTTGGCAAGGAGCGCATGGTGACCGCTGCAGTCGACATCCGCTTGCACTCGACACGGCCGGCGCTCGACGCGCGTCCGCTGGAAAAGCGCGTCGGCCTGATCATCCTTGCCACCGACCATACGACCGAACCGGATTTTCGTCGCATGGTGGCAAGCGACCGGATCGGCGTCTATGTCGCGCGCATTCCCTATGCCAATCCGACGACGCCGGACAATTTGCGCAAGATGCAGCCGTCGCTGACGGCGGGCGCCGCGCTCATCCTGCCCGATGAGCCGCTCGACGCGGTCTGCTATTCCTGCACCTCAGCCTCGGTCGTCATCGGCGATGCCGAGATCGAGGCGGCGGTGCAGGCGGCCAAGCCCGGCGTACCCGTGGTTACGCCGCCGATGGCAGGGGTGCACGGCTTGAAGGCGCTGGGCGCCAGGACGATCAGTATTCTTACTCCCTACACGGTCGAGACCAGCCGGCCGATGTCCGTCTATTTCGCGGCGCACGGTTTCGAGATCGCCAGTTTTACCTGTCTCGGCTTCGACGACGACCGCGAGATGGCGCGGATTGCACCGGCCACGCTGGTCGATCTGGCAGCCAATACGACCGACGCGCAAGCGGACGCGCTGTTCGTCTCCTGCACGGCGTTGCGGGCCGCACTTGCCGTCGTCGGCATGGAGGAGGCGATCGGCCGCCCGGTCGTCACCAGCAATCAGGCAACGGCCTGGAACTGCCTGCGGCTTTGCGGCGACGAGGAGCGGCGCGCCGAATTCGGCCGTCTCATGACGCTGCCGTTGCCAGAAGGTGAGATGTCGAAGCGAGGAGGTCAGGCTTGATAAGTCAGCGCCGCCCCTCATCCGCCTGCCGGCACCTTCTCCCCGTGAACGGGGAGAAGGGGACTGGCTGCTGCTTCGCACTCTATTCTGCGACGTCATTGGTTGGCGAAGCCGTCGATGAGAGCACCCCTCTCCCCGTTCACGGGGAGAGGATGCCGGCAGGCAGGTGAGGGGCAGCGCCAACTCATGCCATTTACCTCAATCACCCTTGCCGATATCCGCGCCGCCCGCGAGCGCGTCGCAGGCAAGGTCGAGCGCACGCCGACCGTGCTTTCCCCGAGTCTTTCCGGGCACTTGGGCGCGCCCGTTTATCTCAAGCTCGAACATCGGCAGACGACCGGCAGCTTCAAGTTGCGCGGCGCCTCGAACGCCATCGCTTCGCTGAACGCCGAGGAGAAGGCGCGCGGCGTGGTCGCCGCCTCGACCGGCAATCACGGCCGGGCGCTGGCTCATGCGGCAAAGCTCGAAGGCATGCGTGCGACGATCTGCATGTCACGACTGGTGCCGCAGAATAAGCTCGACGAAATCCGCCGGCTCGGCGCCGAGATCCGCATCGTCGGCAACAGCCAGGACGATGCGCAGAAAGAGGTCGACCGGCTGGTCGCGGAAGACGGCCTGATCATGCTGCCGCCCTTCGACCATCCCGATATCATCGCCGGGCAAGGCACGCTCGGGCTGGAAATCATCGAGCAGGTTGCGGACGCCGCCCTGGTGCTGGTGCCGCTGTCCGGCGGTGGGCTGGCGGCGGGTGTCGCCGTTGCCGTGAAGGGCGTCAGCCCCGGCACCAGGGTCATCGGCGTTTCGATGACGCGAGGTGCGGCGATGAAGGCAAGTCTCGATGCCGGACATCCGGTTTTGGTCGAGGAACTGCCGACGCTGGCGGATTCGCTCGGCGGCGGTATCGGCCTCGACAACCGGCTGACCTTCTCGATGTGCCGCGACCTGCTCGACGACGTAATCCTGCTCAGCGAGGACGAGATCGCCACCGGCATCCGCCATGCCTATGATCAGGAGCGCGAGATCGTCGAAGGCGCCGGCGCGGTTTGCATCGCCGCCGTGCTTGCCGGCAAGGTCGGGGCGAGCGGCCCCACTGTGCTCATTCTGTCGGGCCGCAACATCGACATGACGCTGCACAGGAAAGTCGTTTGTCGCGAAGCAATTGAGGAGAGCGCCGCATGAGCCGGATGACGATACTCACCGAAGCCGAATTGCGCGCGATCGTGAAGCTCGATCTCGATGCCGTCGCCTGCGTCGAAAATGCGTTCCGAGCGCTTGCCACCTTGCCGGTGGCGATGCCGCCGATCCTGCGGCTCGACATTCCCGAGCATCGCGGCGAGGTCGACGTCAAGACCGCCTACGTGCCTGGCATCGACGGTTTTGCCATCAAGATCAGTCCCGGCTTCTTCGACAATCCGAAGCTCGGCCTGCCCAGCGTCAACGGCATGATGGTGCTGCTGTCGTCAAAAACCGGGCTGGTCGAGGCGCTGCTGCTCGACAATGGCTATTTGACCGACATCCGCACGGCGGCGGCCGGAGCGGTCGCGGCGAAACATCTTTCGCGAACCGACTCCTCTGTCGCCGCGATCTTCGGCGCCGGCGTCCAGGCGGGGCTGCAGCTCGAGGCGCTTATGCTGGTGCGGCCGATCGCCGAGGCCCGCATCTGGGCCAGGGACGCCGTCAAGGCCGAAGCCGCGGCGGATGCATTGCGCGAAAGACTGGGCATCGTCGTGCGCGCCGAGCCCGACGCGGCCACGGCGGCGGCCGGCGCCGACATCATCGTCACCACGACGCCGTCGACCGAACCGCTGATCAAGGCCGGCTTCGTCTCGGCCGGCCAGCACATCACCGCTATGGGCTCGGACGCCGAGCACAAGAACGAGATCGCGCCGGCGATCCTGCGCATGGCCGATCTCTACGTCGCCGACAGCGCGAAGCAGACGCGGCTGCTGGGCGAATTGCATCATGCCATCGCGACGGGGGTGATGGCAGCCGATGCCGAGATCACAGAGCTCGGCCAGATCATCGCCGGCGATAGACATGGCCGCCGTTCGGACAGCGACATCACCATCGCGGACCTCACCGGCACCGGCGTGCAGGACACGGCGATCGCCACGCTCGCCCGCGACCGTGCCCAGGCGGCCAACACCGGGACAATTTTCGAAAGCTGATACCGGCCGCAAGGCCCAACAAACGAGGACCAAGAACAATGCAGCCCAATTTGAAATTCTCGCGCGGCGAATATGCGGATCGCCTCGCCAAGACTCGGAAGGCCATGGAAGCCAAGGGCGTCGATCTGCTTGTTGTCAGCGATCCGTCCAATATGGCCTGGCTGACCGGCTATGATGGCTGGTCGTTCTATGTGCACCAGGCCGTCATCGTGCCGCCGTCGGGCGAACCGGTGTGGTACGGGCGCGGCCAGGACGCCAACGGCGCCAAGCGCACCGCCTATCTCGCGCACGATAACATCGTTGGCTATGCCGACCATTATGTGCAGTCGACCGAACGCCACCCGATGGATTTTCTGTCGCAGGTGCTGGCCGATCGCGGCTGGGGCAAGCTCAGCATCGGCGTCGAGATGGACAATTACTGGTTCTCGGCCGCCGCCTTCGCTTCGCTGCAGAAACACCTGCCCAACGCCCGCTTCGTCGACGCTACGGCACTCGTCAACTGGCAGCGAGCGGTGAAGAGCCCGACCGAGATCGATTACATGCGCAAGGCCGCCCGCATCGTCGAAGCGATGCACCAGCGCATCGTCGACAAGATCGAAGTCGGCATGCGCAAATGCGATCTGGTCGCCGAGATCTATGATGCGGGCACGCGCGGCGTCGACGGGCCAGAGGGAAAGATTGGCGGCGACTACCCGGCGATCGTGCCGCTGCTGCCGTCGGGCGCCGATGCGTCGGCGCCGCATCTGACCTGGGACGACCGACCGATGAAATCGGGCGAGGGCACCTTCTTCGAGATCGCCGGCTGCTACAACCGCTACCATTGTCCGCTTTCGCGGACTGTGTTCCTCGGCAAGCCGACGCAGGAATTCCTCGATGCCGAAAAGGCGACACTGGAGGGAATGGAGGCGGGGTTGGCCGCGGCAAAGCCTGGCAATATATGCGAGGACATCGCCAACGCCTTCTTCGCGGTGCTGAAGAGATACGGCATCGTCAAGGACAACCGCACCGGCTATCCGATCGGGCTTTCCTATCCGCCGGATTGGGGCGAGCGCACGATGAGCCTGCGCCCCGGCGACCGCACCGAGCTGAAGCCCGGGATGACCTTCCATTTCATGACCGGCCTGTGGCTGGAGACGATGGGGTTGGAGATCACCGAATCCATCCTGATCACCGAGACCGGGGTCGAGTGCCTGGCCAATGTGCCGCGCAAACTGGTGGTGAAGAATTGAGCCCGATGTCCAGCCTTCGCCCATCGCCAATCACGCCGACCGTCGATTTCGATCGCGACGGCGTGCAGCACGGTTTCCTGCGCCTGCCGTACAGCCGTGACGATTCCGCCTGGGGATCGGTGATGATCCCGATCTGCGTGATCCGCAACGGCAGCGGGCCAAGCGCATTGCTCACCGGCGGCAATCATGGCGACGAATATGAGGGGCCGCTGGCGCTCTACGATCTCGCCCGCACGCTCGATCCCAAGCAAGTCAGCGGGACGGTGATCATCGTGCCGGCAATGAACTATCCGGCGTTCCGCGCCGGCACCCGTACCTCGCCGATCGACAAGGGCAATCTGAACCGCAGCTTTCCCGGCCGGCCCGACGGCACGGTGACCGAGAAGATCGCGGACTATTTTCAACGAGAATTGCTCCCCCGCGCAGACGTCGCGCTCGACTTCCACTCCGGCGGCAAGACGCTCGACTTCGTGCCGTTCTGCGCCGCCCATATCCGGCCCGACAAGGAGTTGGAGGCGAAGGGGTTCGCCGCGGTCGAAGCGTTCTCGGCGCCGTGGTCGATGAAGATGCTGGAGATCGATGCGGTCGGCATGTTCGACACTGCCGCCGAAGAGATGGGCAAGCTGTTCATCACCACCGAGCTTGGCGGCGGTGGGACTTCGCGCGCGGAAACGGTGCGGATCGCCCGTCGCGGCGTGCTCAATGTACTGCGCCATGCCGGCATCGTCGCCGGTGCGGTCGAGATGCAGCCGACCCGCTGGCTCGACATGCCGTCGGGCGATTGCTTCTCGTTCGCCGAGGACGACGGGATGATCGAAACGATGATCGATCTCGGCGAGCCTGTCGAGGAGGGCCAGGTCCTGGCGCGCATCCACTCCATTGGCCGCACCGGTGCCGCACCTCAGGAGATCAAGGCAAGGATGTCGGGTCTATTGGCTGCCCGCCATTTCCCCGGACTGGTCAAGGCGGGCGACTGCACCGCCGTGGTCGCCGTGCTGGTCGATTGAAGGCGAGGCAATCGACACTGCTTGCGACAATGCTACTCGATCAGCAGCAAGCCGCGTTTCTTGTCGCCATCGCTATCGATTGTGTCCATGGCTGAGAACAGGCGCTCTCGCTCGACCAGCCAGGGCTTGTAGTCCTCGTTTACATCGAGGACGAAAACCATGTCCTCGGCCTCCAGATATCCTCCGACCGGGGAAAAATGGCCAGCGCCGGCGCCGAAAATCTTCTCACGGGTAAAGTTGACGATGTAACGGCGGCCGGGATCGTTGGCGCGCTTCATGTGCTCGCGAAATGCATCGGCGCTCAGATCCCGAAGCACGGAGACTTTCCGCTTGGTGTTCGTTCGAGCGACCTCGGCAAGCTCGTCCAGCGTGAGCCCGATGATGCAAAAGCCGGTCCAGCACTTTCCGGTTCCAGCGAGGACTTCGGCTTCGGTTGTCTCCTCCTCGCCGATGGAGCGGAATGTGTTGGCGACACTTGCCGGGCCACACCTTGATCCGTTTGATTGCCATGTGACGTCGGCATTGAACGCGGCAGCCACGGGCAGCTTCCAAGCGCTGTCGATCAATTCAGCGGTGCGGGTAACCGACGACTGGATCGCGTCTTGCGAAACTCTGGACTGGCCGGCAATCAAAAGTGCGGCGCCGCCCAGCAAGCCGACGACGGCGATCACAATCACACCGAAAACGAGACTGCGCTTCATTGCTGAATCTCGGAGCAGGCAGCAGTATGAGAATGAAGAAAAGGCACAGTAACGTCAATCGGCGCCGCACCCGGCCAGTCGCAATCTGGTCCTGCAGCAACCGTAACCGGCCGCTTGCCAAGCCGGCTGCCGCCGCTCATCCCCGTGAGCGCTGGGTCTGGGAGAGTATGGATCGGGCAGGGAACTTCGCCGGTGAAAGAGCGGGGTCGTTTCGTTAGCGCCAATAGCTGCTGCGCCTGCAAACCTCAGGCTTCCAGAGACGACCCAAATTACGACTTGCTCGGCGTAGGCGTCGCTAAAGGCGAAACCTAACGAAGCCCAAGGAAGCTGAGTATCGCAATTACGATAACGACGGCCCCGACCAGCCAGATGATATTGTTCATGACAGCTCTCCTTCTCTTTGCCGCGAGCCTTGTGGCAGCTCGCGATAATTATGGCGAACGCCCTCACGGCATTCTCGTTCCAAAACTGAGCCTTAAGCCGCCAATTACTCTTTGGACTGGAGGCCCGCGCCTCTGGAGGAGCGCGGGCCGACCGGGGGCCCGATCAAGCAGCCAATATCCGGGAGATACTCGCTGTCATCCTACAATCGTTAGTATTCGCTAATGTTCCATCGATCAGCAAAAAGACAGTGCCTACCGAGGGCCGGAAGCAATGGCGCCGCGGCCCGAAGCGAGGGCACTTCGGTTGATGCCTCGGTGATGGAGCCTATGTTCCTACATGCCGGCGAACCGCAGCATCGCCTGGCAACAGCACAGGTGGGATGAAATCAGTTCTCAGAAACGTTCATCAACAACACTCAATGCCTGTTGCCCGACACCTGGTGCCGATGACCAAGCACCTCCGGTGGTGGTCCTGAAAAATACCGTGCGCGACGCCGAGGAGACCGAATATGCCGGCCAAAGCGTATATTAACCGGATCGCGACAGCGGTGCCGGAGCACGAGGTTCATCAATTCTATCTGCGTTTCGCCGCCTCCATGCTTGCGGCCGATCGCCGAAGAATTTTCGAACGCATGGTTGACGTTGCCGGCATCGAGCACCGCTATTCCTGCTTTGCACCTGCCGGCGACCCCGAAGGACCATCAGCAGATCTGGCCGGGAAGTTCATCCGGGGCGCCTTTCCTGGAACGGCCGAGAGAATGGCAATGTTCTGTCATGCCGCACCTGTTCTCGCGCAAAAAGGCGTCGACGGATTGGAGCTTGGTGGCGGCGCTTCCCGCATCACCCATCTCATCGTTACCACCTGCACCGGTTTTTCAGCGCCAGGCATCGACCTGGAGCTGGTTGCGCGATGCGGCCTGCCGGACACGGTCGAACGCACGATGATCGGTTTCATGGGCTGCTACGCGGCGATCAACGGCCTCAAGCTTGCCCGCCACATCGTCCGCTCCGACCCGCAGGCCAGGGTCCTGCTGGTCAATATCGAACTCTGCACGATGCACCTGCGGGAAACCAGCGAACTGGAAAAGCTGCTGTCGTTCTGCCTCTGGGGCGATGGCTGTGCGGCTGCGCTCGTCACTGCCGAGCCGCACGGCATCGAGCTCGAAAGCTTCTACGGCATCGTGGCGGACGAGCGGCGGGATCTGATGAGCTGGAGCATTAGTGACCACGGCTTCGAAATGGTTCTTTCCGGCCAGGTCCCGGCAGCAATCCAGGAAGCATTGCGGAGCAATCACGACGCCATCCTCGGTGGTCGGCCGAGCGAGGCGATCGACCTCTGGGCCGTGCACCCGGGGGGACGCTCGGTGCTCGACGCCGTCGAACGGGCCCTGGAACTCGCGCCCAGCGCGCTGGAGCCATCGCGCGAGGTGTTGCGCCGATATGGAAACATGTCGTCGGCGACCGTCATGTTCGTGATGAAAGAGATGCTGAAGGCGCCACCAGGCATGCTCGGCTGCGGCATGTCGTTCGGACCCGGGCTGGCGGCCGAAACCATGCTTTTCCGAACGGCGTCATGAGCAGCCTGGAGCACCGCCAGCTTGCGCCGGAAATCCTCGACGGGCTTGCGGCCGACGATCCGCGAGCGCTTGCGGCGCGTCGTGACCTCCGCCGCATCAACGCGCTGATGTTTCAGGCCAGGATCATGGCGTCGCTGCTCAGGAAATTCGTGCCAGGGCCGCCGCGCCGGATTCTGGAGATCGGCGCCGGCGATGGTTCCTTCATGCTGGCGTTGGCGCGGCGCATGGCCGGGCATTGGCCTGGGGTCGAACTGGTAATGCTCGACCGCGTCGACCTCATCACCGCGCAATTGCGTGGTGATTTCGCCGGGCTGGGATGGACGGTCGAAGGCGTCGCCGCCGATGTCTTCGACTGGGCGAGAAAGAATGAGGGCACGCGGTTCGACGCGATCACCGTCAATCTGTTTCTGCATCATTTCGACGATGCCGGGCTCGTGCGTCTGTTTTCGCTGATGGCGCCGAAGGCTCCGCTGCTGTTGGCGACAGAACCGTTGCGGGCCAAATTCGCATTGGCCGCGACCCGTCTTCTCCCGGCGATCGGCGCCAATGACGTCACACGAAACGACGCGGCTCAAAGTGTGCGTGCCGGCTTTCGCGGCAACGAGCTTTCCGGTCTCTGGCTCGCGGCAAACGGCAAACCGGTCGAGGAACGGCGCGCCGGCCTTTTTTCCCACATTTTCGTCGGCGCCAGCGCCGGTCATGTTCTATGACGCGATTGTCGACCCATGACGCGATCATCATAGGCGCCGGCCCGGCGGGCACGTCCGTCGCGCTGACGCTTGCCCGGTGCGGATGGGCCGTGGCTATTGTGGAAAAGAGCGTGTTCCCGCGCCGCAAGGTCTGCGGCGAATATATATCGGCAAGCAATCTTGCGCTTCTGGACCAGCTGGAGATCGGCGATGCCTGGCGTGCCAATGCCGGCCCCGAAATCCGCCGCGTCGGCTTGTTTTCCGGCGAGACCTGCGCCGAGGCGCCAATGCCTCCCGCAGAGGATGGGCCTCCTGCAAAAGACGGGCCTCCTGCAAAAGACGGGCCTCCTGCAAAAGACGGGCCTCCCGCAAAGGATGGGCGCCGCGAGAAAAAAGATGGTTTCGGCAGGGCGCTCGGCCGGGATGTTTTCGACTGTCTGCTTTTGCAGGCGGCGCGATCGGCTGGCGTCGAGATCTTTCAGCCTTGCCGCGCCGTCGCCATCGACCCAGATGGCGAGGCGCAATTGGTGCGAATTCAAGCCGAAATTGAAACGACGATGTTGCGCGCGCCGGTGATTGTCGCCGCACACGGCTCCTGGGAGCCAGGACCGCTGCCCAGCCAGCTTGGAAAGACCAACCGCCCTTCGGACCTGTTCGGCTTCAAGGCGCATTTCACCGGGTCGTCCCTGGCGCCTGATTTCATGCCCCTGCTGATATTTCCTGGCGGTTATGGCGGCATGGTTTCGGCGGATCATGGCCGGCTGTCGATCTCTTGCTGCATTCGTCGCGATATGCTCGCACAGTTGCGCAAACACCCCGGCCACCAGAGCCATTTGTCGGCCGCCGAGGCGGTCTCCCGTCATCTGATGGAATCCTGTCGGGGCGTGAGGGATGCACTAGAGTCAGCTGACGTCGACGGGCCGTGGCTTGCCGCAGGTCCGATCCGGCCGGGAATTCGCTCCGGCTACGAACGCGACATCTTTCGCGTCGGCAATGCAGCCGGAGAGTCTCACCCTGTCATCGCCGAGGGCATCTCGATGGCGCTTCAGTCCGGCTGGCTGCTGGCTTGCGAACTCTCTTGCGCGCCAGACGGCCGCGCAGGGCGGGAGATGGCCGGCAGACGCTACGAGGCGGCCTGGAAAAGTCTGTTTTCAACGCGGGTCTACGCCGCCGCCGCACTTGCCGGGATTGCCGTTAGTCCAGGCAGCGCAACCTGGATGGCGGCGATTGTCCGGAATTTCCCACAAGCGCTGACCTTAGGCGCGCAACTGAGCGGAAAGACAAAGCCGGTTCCCGGCTTTGTCTGACAGGTGGTGCGGGTTCGTCCGCTCCCAAGGGTAGTCGCGACCTCAACAGCGCTAGCTCACTTGGGGCAATTCTCCATGTCTGCAGTTGCAGTGCCACTGGCGGAGTTTGTATTCGCATCGGCGCCTGCGGTTTCCTTGCACCGATCACCCATGCCGTCGCCGCCGTCGGTTGTTGAACCGGTTACGTTCGGATCGGCAGGAGTTGCATTATCGGTGCCGGGAGCCATGGTGCCAGTGCCTGTCCCGGTGGCCGCTCCCGGATCGGTGGTGCCGGATCCAGTGCCGTCTGATTGCGCCATCGCGGAAGTGGCAAGGGCGATGCTGAGTACGGTTGCAGAAAGAATTTTTTTCATCATGGTGGCTCTCCATTGGAGTTGCATCGCTGGGCGCGATCATGATTATCCAACGAGCTTTTTTTGGAGTTGTTCCGTCAGACAGAAATCGTGATCGACGGGTCGGGGCCGATGGCAATCCAAGCAGCAATGCTGGGCAGCAATGCTGGCGAAACAGCGAACGAGCACCATCTCTTTTCGGTTTCGATGGAACAAACATCCGCCGGCCACGGTTGGAAGCGCAGTCGTTCTACTCCAGCGACTGTGAATGCCGTTCGCACCGGCATTCGGACAAAGGCCCCGCGCTTCCTCCCCGTGGGCCTTTTCTGTCGCTGGAGCGAACTTTCACGGAATTTGGACCGGAACCGCGCGGCTGGCCGCGCTATTGAATGTTGCCCCGTTCACGGCTCGTCGATATCCTGCTTCGAGGGGTTGCGCGAGAGGGCGCGTTCCTCTTCGTCGTCCGGCAGCGCCTCGTCGCTCTCCTGGTACGGATTGTCGTCGTCTTCCTCGGGCAGTTCAGCCTCCTTCTCGAGGTCGTAACGGATGTCGCCGTTTCCCGGCACGCTGTCTGGCAGAATCTTACCGCCTTTGATCGCGTCCCAATCCTGCTGTTCGATGGTCGGGCCTTCGGGCGAAACGTCGGGTTTTTTGCGCGGTGCCATCAGAGCTCTCCTCTGCATTGGTTGCTCATACGCCTAACTCCGCCGACCGCTGCGTAGTTCCTCCGATCGAACCGACGAGATCGTCTACAGCGATCCAGCACTCATCTCGGCCTGGCCTGCCCGGCTTTTTACCTCAATGAGAGCTGACCGTTATGCGCGTTGCGCGATACCGTTCAGCAAGCGACTAGGAACTTGCGCGGCTTCTAATATAAGGGCACACTTCGAGACGGGTGTAGGGAAAAACGGCTCAAAAACATCGGGAGGAAAGCCATGGACAGTATGAGCCTCACCACGCTTGAACCCGGCAAGACGACGGTCGATGCCGCGGCCCTGGAGGCGCTTTCGGCGCAATTGCGTGGCACCGTGCTGAGGGAAGGCGACGCCGCCTATGACGAGGCACGCAGCATCTGGAACGCCATGATCGACCGGCGTCCCGGGCTGATCGTGCGCTGCGCCGGTGCCGCCGACGTTATCGCCGCCGTGAATTTTGCCAGGGAAAACAGGCTGCTCGTCGCGGTTCGCGGCGGCGGCCACAACATCGCCGGCAGCGCAGTCTGCGACGGCGGCCTGATGATCGATCTGTCGCCGATGAAGTCGGTGCGGGTCGATCCGGCGACGCGGCGGGCATGGGTGGAACCTGGCGCGACACTCGCCGACGTCGACGCGGAGACACAGGCCTTCAGACTGGCGGTGCCGACCGGCATCAACTCGACCACCGGCATTTCGGGCCTGACGCTGGGCGGCGGCTTCGGCTGGATCACGCGGAAATTCGGCCTGACCATCGACAATCTTCTCTGCGCCGATGTGGTTACCGCCGACGGCAAGCTGCTGCGCGCCAGCCAGACCGAAAATCCGGATCTGTTCTGGGCGCTGCGCGGCGGCGGCGGCAATTTCGGCATCGTCACGGCTTTCGAGTTCAAGCTCCACCAAGTCGGTCCGCAGGTGCTGTCGGGGCTTGTCGTTCATCCCTTCGCCGATGCCGAAAACGTGTTGCGGGAATACCGAGCGGCGCTCGAAGCAGCGCCCAATGAGTTGACCTGCTGGGTGGTCATGCGGCAGGCGCCGCCGCTGCCGTTCCTGCCGGCCGAATGGCATGGCAAGGAGGTGCTGGTCCTGGCCATGTGCTATTGCGGCGACCTTGAGGAGGGTGAGAAGGCGACACAGACGCTTCGCGCCATCGGCACACCGATTGCAGACGTGGTCGGTCCCAACCCGTTCACCGGCTGGCAGCAGGCATTCGATCCGTTGCTGACGCCTGGCGCCCGCAACTATTGGAAGAGCCATGACTTCACCGAGCTTTCCGACAGCGCGGTGGGGGTCGTCACGGCGGCGATACCCAGGCTTCCCGGCCCCGAATGCGAGATTTTCATTGGCCATGTCGGCGGTGCCGCGGGCCGGGTGACAGCGGATGCAACGGCGTTTCCGCAACGCAGCGCGCACTACGTCATGAATGTCCACGCCCGCTGGCGCGAACCGGAAATGGACCAGGCCTGCATCGACTGGGCGCGGGGTCTCTATGAAGCAGCCAAGCCCTATGCCGCCGGTACGGCCTATGTGAACTTCATGCCCGGGGACGAGGTCGACAGGGTCGAAGCAGCCTATGGCGGCAACTATCGGCGGCTGCTGGAAATCAAGCAGCGATATGATCCGCTGAACCTGTTCCGCATGAACCAGAATTTGCGGCCGATGGAAGCGCAGCGTGCCGCATAGTCTGCGCAGGCATGACAAGGCCCGCGCCTCCAACGGAGGACGCGGGCCTCGTTTCGGATCATGCGCTAGAGCCGTTCGCTGAACCGCTCTAGCTATTTGTTTTTTCGCAATTCCCTAGGGAAAGCGCTATGCGCTTTTGCCAGGAAAACCGTAGCACACTTTTCCTGGAATTGCTCTAGGCAGGTATCAAGATCGCAATTCGATGCACGCCGACCACGGCACTTGTGTTGGTGGCACCGTCGGTCTTGCCCTTGGCGCAAGTGTACATGTCGCCTTCCTTGAGTTTGAACTCCTTGTCTGCTTTCTTGATCGTGAATTCGCCGGCAGCGATCGTGCAGACCATGTCGTTGTCCATGACCTCTTCAGGAGCCACTGCTCCGGGCTGAAAGACAAAGTCGACGATTGAGATGCTCTTGTAAGCGGGAATGTCGGAGTTGCCAGTGCCGACCTCCACCACTCTGACGCCGGGCGCAACCTCCTTGCCTTCAGTCGGGCCGTATTGCTTGGCTGCACTTGCAGGCGTCCCCAAAGCGAACAATGGCGTTACCGCGGCGGCCGTGACGCCGAGCGCAATTGCAGACCTGCGAGTCATGGTTTCCATCGCATCCTCCCTTTGTTGACGCACAAATGTGCATGACCGAAGTATATTAGCACAAGCGAATTTACCTGTATGCAAGGCGGCGCCGGCAACTGGGCCTCCGCGGAGACGACCATGGTGATGCGAGGCTTTTTTATCCCGAAACGGCCTTCAGTTGGCCGGCCAGGCAAGGTCTAATCCTTTCGGTTTCTTGACTCGACCGGCAAAAACGGGCAGCAAAGCCTGATACGGCGGGCATTTCCGCCATTTTCATAGTTTTGGAGGGAACTTTTTTTGATATCGACCTTCGCCCAATCGGCGATCGGTAGAGGGATTGGTTAACCAAGTTTGTCCATCTTTTGATTCAATCGGCAACAGACGTGAAGCGTGCCGGGGGGCACCAGGCGACTGTGATTGTGACGGCTGCGAGCCCGCATGCCGCAAGGCCGATTGAGGTTTGGTTGTATGGCGTTGATGCGTTTTAATAACCGGGGTGACAATCCTGACAGTGGATTGCCCTCGATGAGGCCCGGCTTGCGCTGGGTCGCGATTCCAGTTGTTGGCGCTGCGATCGCGCTGTGGTCGGCTGCGACCGTGGCCGGCCTCCATTCGGTGGGAACTTCGCTCACCGCCGCCTCCAGCAGTCTTCCGCAAAACCTGCTCGCGCCGCGCTCCATGGCGCTCGCCGATCCCCGACACACACTTGTCAATCCACGGGCCAATTCGTGGGCGCCGTCACTGGCAAGCCGGCAGCGTGAGGCGTCGCTGCTCGGCCGATGCAATGCCGGCTGCGCGCAGGCCGCCGCGAGCTTCGTGCATGAAGACAAGGTAGGGCGTCTCAAGCCGTTAGCGCGGCCGGATGCTGTGCAGCTTGTCGCCGAAATCTCACCGCAATCGCGCTTCGACAGCGTGGTGGCGAAAGCGGCGCTATCGCCGCAAAAGATTGCTGCTGCCTTTGCCCGCGCCTCCGGCGGGGCCGCGCGGTTTGCGGTCGTCAGTCTGCCGACGGACCAGCGCTTTGCGGAGCCGGTGCGCCTGGCCGATCAGCATGGTCCCGCGTCCGTGCGCTTCGGGCCCGAGATTGCGGAAATCGACCGATCCTCCCGGCTGGCGCTGGCGCTTGCGAATGCATTGCCGGAAGCGATGATCGACGTGCTGCCGCAGGCGACGACGGCCGATCCTGCTGCCACGCAAGAGGGCGAGGTGCAGATGGCGTCGCTGCCGCCGCAGGACGCAATGCCCGGCAGCGTTCCCTTGCCGACTTGGCGTCCGCAGGCGGAAATCGATCAGTCAGACGAGGCGCCCGAGGTCAAGGCACCCGAGGTTAGGGCACCCGAGGTTAGGGCACCCAAGGCCAATGCGCCCAAGGTCCAGGCATCGAAGGCCGCCAAAGCCCAGTCTCAGCCATCCAAAGCCAACAGGGTGGAGACCGCCGCCGCGCCGCAGGTCGAGATGCCCCGGGCGCCAGCCTTGTCGCCGAGGAGTTCGTCACCGGCGGCGAAACCAAGCATGCAAGAGGACATGCAGGGCAGCCCGGGCAAGCCGGGCAAGCCGGCCAAGCGATCGAAGGCCGCAGACATGATGGCCTATGCCAAACCCGACAGCCCGGCGGGGGGCGGCGGGGTCTTCGGCAACCTGTTCACCAAGCCCGGCAGCGGCGTCGCCGTCTACGACATCTCGGCGAAAACCGTCTATATGCCGGACGGCTCGCGGCTCGAGGCGCATTCGGGACTGGGCTCGATGGCCGACCAGGCGCGCTACGCCAACCGGAAGAATGCCGGCCCGACGCCGCCCCACACCTACGATCTGAGGCTGCGTGAATCGCGCTTCCATGGGGTGGAGGCGCTGCGTCTCACTCCTATCGACGGCAAGAACAAATTTGGCCGGGACGGCTTTCTTGCGCACACCTACCTGCTGCGCGGCCGCCGCGGGGAATCGAGCGGCTGCGTCGTCTTCAAGGACTACGCCAGCTTCCTCGCCGCGTTCAAGAAGGGCAAGATCAAACGCCTCGTCGTGCGCGGCTAAGCAAGCCGCTGATGTAGCGCTCCTTCGCGCCCCCATCTGTCCTGCCGGACAGAGGGGGCGCTGTCCCGCCGGAATTCCAGCCAATTGTCAGCAGCCAGCCTCGAAACCGTTTTCATTCCCGGCCGAGGATACTATGACTGACCTGACCGGGGCGGCGGCTTCAACCGATCAAGAGGAATGTCATGACGATACGCGCTGTCGTTTGGGGCGAGAATATCCATGAGCGGACCAATGAGGTGGTGGCGGGGATCTACCCCGAGGGCATGCATGCAACGATCGCCGACGCGCTGAAGCTCGACCCCGAAATTTCCGTATCGTGGGCGACGCTTGAGCAACCGGAGCATGGCCTGCCGGCCGACCGTCTGGCGCAAACCGATGTCCTCGTGTGGTGGGGACACAAGGACCATGGCGCCGTCGCCGACGAAGTCGTCGAGCGCGTGGCGCGCCGCGTCTGGCAAGGCATGGGGCTGATCGTGCTTCATTCCGGCCATTTCTCGAAGATCTTCAAGCAGCTGATGGGCACGCCCTGCACGCTGAAATGGCGCGAGGCCGGCGAGCGCGAGCGGCTCTGGGTAACGAGCCCCAACCACCCGATCGCCGCCGGGATCGGCGAGTATTTCGAGCTCGAGAACGAGGAGATGTATGGCGAGCAGTTCGCCGTGCCGGAACCGCTGGAAACGGTTTTCATCTCCTGGTTCCAGGGCGGCGAAGTGTTCCGGTCGGGGCTGACCTGGCGCCGCGGCGCCGGCAACATCTTCTATTTCAGGCCCGGCCACGAGACCTATCCGACCTATCACGACGCGAATGTCCAAAAGGTGCTGCGCAATGCGGTGAAATGGGCGCACAACCCGCAGGGCGCGCATCCAGCCATCCTCGATGCGCCGAACGTGCCGGTGGAAAAGGCGCTCGAGCCGATCGTCGAGCGCGGCGGAAAGCTCCATGCCGCGGGCGAAGCCGGTTTTCGCTAGACCGCTGTCGCGAACCTTCGGTTCTGAAAAACCATGATCGAACAAGAAGATAAGGCCTCATCCTAAGGATAAGAATCATGCGTCTCCTGATACTCGGCACCGGCTGGATGGCGGAGGAACACGCCAGGCAGTTCAGCAGGATCGAAGGCGTCGAACTGGTCGGCGCCGTCGATCTCGACCGCGCGCGTGTCGACAAGTTTTCGGACAGCTACGCAATCCCCAACAGGTTCGCGTCGCTGGAAGACGCGCTCGCATGGGACAAGTTCGACGCGGTGGCGAACGTGACGCCAGACCGCATCCACCATCCGACCACCATGATGCTGATCGCGGCGGGCAAGCCAGTGCTGTGCGAAAAACCGCTGGCCGAAAATTACCAGCGGGCCAGTGAAATGGCCGATGCCGCCGAGCAAGCCGGCATCATCAACATGGTCAACCTGACCTATCGCAACGTCGCCCCGCTGCAGCGGGCGCGCACCATGGTGCTTGCCGGCGAGATCGGCCAGGTCAGGCATGTCGAAGCATCCTATCTGCAGAGCTGGCTGGTCTCCAAGTTCTGGGGCGACTGGCGCACGGATCCGAAATGGCTGTGGCGGCTGTCGCGCGGCCACGGCTCCAATGGCGTGCTGGGCGATGTCGGCATCCACATACTCGATTTCGCCAGCTATGGCGCGGCGCTCGACATCGACCATGTGTTCTGCCGCCTCAGGTCCTTCGACAAGGCGCCCGGCAACCGGATCGGCGAGTACGAGCTCGACGCCAACGACAGTTTCACCATGGCGCTGGATTTCAGCAACGGCGCTTTTGGCGTCGTCCATGCCAGCCGCTGGGCAACCGGCCATCTCAACGAATTGCGGCTGCGCATCTATGGCGACAAGGGTGGGATCGAGGTCGTGCACAATCTGACCAACTCGGAACTGAAAGCGTGCATGGGCGAGGACATCGAGAACGCAAAATGGCAGGTTCTCGATGCCGGAACGGTGCCGACCAACTACCAGCGTTTTGTCGATGCGGTGCGCAACCGCGTCCAGGCCGAGCCGTCGTTCCGCCACGCGGCCGAATTGCAGAAGGTGCTCGACCTTGCCGTCGTCTCCGACCAGAAGAGGGCTGAGCTCAGGACCCATGCCGAAACCCATTGATGTTCGCTGAAAGGGGCCAGCCATGGTCACGCGCCGCGCCCAATGTTCCTGCGGTCAGCTGTCAGCCACCTGTTCGGGCGAGCCTGTACGCGTCTCTGTCTGCCATTGCCTGGCTTGCAAGCGGCGCACCGGCAGCGCGTTCAGCTTCAATGCGCGGTTTGCGGAGAATGATGTGTCGATCCAGGGACGAGCGGCGGAGTTCACGCGCGTTGGCGACGAAGGCGGCCGTGTCATCTACAGTTTCTGCCCGGATTGCGGCACCACTGTCCATTACCGGATCGATGTCCAGCCCGGTCTGATCGCCATTCCGGTGGGGGCTTTCGCCGACCCATCGTTCCCGCGGCCCTTCCTGTCGTTCTATCACGACAGCCGGCGCTGCGAGTGGGTCGAGGTCCGCACTGAGCCTCTGGCGACGTTCGGCTGAAGCCGTCGGCCACCTTCGGCTGACGTTTTTGGACGGTTCAGCCTGCTGATCCAGGGCGAGCCAACGATCGCTTGTTCGATGAATTGGAACCGTCCACACTCTCCACGCATTCGATGGACTGTGAACACGATGACTTCCAACAATGATCCGGGCAACAATGATCCGGGTGGATCACCGGCAGGCTGGACGATCAAGCTCGGAGAGTCGCCTATAGTCGGTACAGCTATCCACAGCGGCACCGACGTTGGCAGGGCTTGTCGATCGCTCATGTGTCTCTCCGATCCCGACCGGCGTCGAGAAGAGGACCCGTTCACCGAGCGTTTCATCGCCGATTTTCCTACCCAGATCATCGTTCATCGGTCACGCTTCCAAGTGGATCTGAACCGTGCGCGAGACGCTGCGGTCTACCGGTCGCCGGACCAGTCCTGGGGCCTGAAAGTCTGGCGAGAGCAGCCGGACGAGGACATCGTTACGGAGTCTCTCTCCTTTCACGACGCCTTCTACAGTGAGCTGAACCGTGTCCTTGCCGGTATCGAGAAGCGCCATGGCGGGTTCGTTCTCATCGACGTCCATAGTTATAATCACCGGCGCGACGGACGGGAGGCTATGCCTACGTCCCGTGACGTCGCGCCCGACATCAACATCGGTACGTCTTCCATGGACCGCGAGCGCTGGGCACCGGTCGTCGACGCTTTCATCGAGACGCTTCGCGGCCAGCGTCTCAACGGCGAGCCAATCGATGTGCGCGAGAATGTGTCCTTCCAGGGCAAGGGCGAACAGACTCGTTTCGTCCATGCCAATTTTCCGGAAACCGGGTGTGCCATCGCCGTCGAGTTCAAGAAGATTTTCATGGACGAATGGAGTGGCGAACCCGACTGGGGAACAATCGAGCGGCTGCGCGCCATGCTGGCGTCTACGGTGCCCGTCCTGGAGTCGGCGCTGCGGGCCATGCGATGAAGCCCAAGCTCGTTGAGCCCGCGCCTCCATTGGCGCAAATCGAATCGGACCTGGACGCGCTTTTGCGGGACGGCAAGCCAATCCGCCGCGATTTCGGCAATGGCAACCGTTTGCACATGGATCGGCCGCTGCCCTTTCTGTGTGTCCATGTTGGGTCGCATCAGGATGCGGCATTCCATGCCGTCTCCGCCAACGCGTCCTATCTGATCGCGGCCGACATCGGCCTCGCCCGCGAGGCCGCGCGGCTGGTGGTGCGAAGGCTGCGCGATCACTGCGGCGCCTTCCTCATGCTGGACATCGGCGAGTTGGCCGAAGACCGGTTCCTGACCGAAGATGTTCCGTTCCTGCCGCCCTTCGAGATTGCGCTGGCCTGCGGTGACACGGCGGCGGAGAAGGCGGCACTGAAGCGCTTCGCCACCGCTGCGTCCGCACGCGAAGCAAAATACCGCACGCCCCGCGTCGACGAACTCAACCCCACGACACGCGCCGAAGCACGGCTTCTGGATGATCTCGGCGATGCGGCGTGCTTGACGGTACGTTTCGCACCGATTTACCGGGTGCCTGGAACCAAGCGCGTCTACCCCGAACTCCACGACCTTGTCGTCGCCAACATGGTCGATTCCGCGCTTCAGGCCGTCAGCGCCTTCCTGAAGGCATCAAGGCTGGAACAGCCGGCAACCCATCGTTCGCTGGGGCGGCGCGCCTATATCGACGCGGTGGTGCGCGCTGATCGGGCGATCGACAACGTCGCGTCGACATTCGATTTTCTGCTTGCCGTCACACCGATCAATGCCGAACCAGCCTGGCTGGAATTCCAGGCAGGCGCCTTCGAGCGTGTGCCCGTACTGCTCTACAGGCCGCTCGAGTTCGAGGTCGCCGGCCAGAAACGGAAGCTCTATTCGGTCTCGCTCGATCATCTGGAAGATCCGCTGCTGACCACGCTGCTCTCGCAAAAGCAGCAGGAACTCGATCTCCAGCTGTCGATGCTCGCGGCGCGCGAAACGCCTCGCTTCGTCGAACTCGGACGAGCTCTCTATGGTAGCGTCGAGCCGAGCCTGGCGGCGCGAGCACGCGCCATTCTCGAAAAGGCGCCTAGCGTTGCGTCGGCCACCCGGCAGAAGGGCCTGGGCGCCGACGCTGTCGCCGCGGCCGCGCGAGACATGATCGCCGGCTACCGGGCAGCCTATCCCGAATTCGATGCCTCCGTGGAGATCCGCGGCGACCTGCCGGCCGGCCTCCTCGTCTCTCGAAACCGGCTGCTGGTTTCACGCGATACCAACCTTCCACCGGAGCGTCTGACTGCGCTGCTCAGTCACGAGATCGGTGTCCATCTGCTGACCTATTTCAACGGCGATGCGCAGGGGCTCGCCATTTTCCGCAACGGACTCGCCGGCTATGAGGGCATGCAGGAGGGACTGGCCGTGCTGGCGGAATATCTGGTAGGCGGCATGACCGCAGCGCGGTTGAGGCTGATCGCGGCCAGGGTTATCGCCTGTCAGGCGATGCTCGACGGAGCAACATTCGAAGAGACCTTCCGCATCCTCCACAGGGATTTCGGTCTCGATGATCGCGGCGCCTTCAACGTCGTTCTGCGTGTCTATCGAGGCGGGGGCCTTGCAAAGGACGCCATCTATCTGCGGGGCATGGTGCAGATCCTCGATCATCTGAAGGACGGCGGCAGCCTCACGCCGTTCTGGATCGGCAAGATCTCCGCCGCGCATTTCGGAGCGATCCAGGAACTCAACGCGCGCGGCTTGCTGCGGGCGCCGCGCCTCGAGCCCGCGTTCCTCTCTTCCGACGCGGCGCGTCCGCGTCTCAAGAAAGCGATGGCGGGAATCGGTCCGATCGATATGGTTGAAACTTGAGCGGAGTCTCCTCGATGCGCATTGCGTTCTTTGTCAATTCCATTGAGAGCGAGACGCCCGCCTACACGACGACAGCGTTGGCGCTGGCCGCCGTCCAGCGCGGCCATTCCGTTGTCTATGTTGAACCAGGCGACTTCATACTGCGTCCGGATGACGGTCTGGCTGTCAGCGTAGCGGTTCTGCCGGATGCTTCCTACAAGACGTCCGACAGACTGCATGCTGCCCTGAAGGATGCAGCGAAGCAGAAAAAGACTTTGGCGATAAGCGATATCGACATTGTGTTTCTGCGCAACGATCCATCGCTGGACGCCACCGATCGGCCATGGGCCGCCAACGCAGGCGTTATGTTCGGGCGGCTCGCGGCGGCTCGCGGCGCGATTGTCGTCAACGATCCGGATGGCCTGGGACAGGCGCAGAGCAAGCTCTACCTTCAGTCTTTTCCCGAGGCGGTCAGGCCGGCTACCCTGATATCGCGCAGCATTACCGAGATCCGCGCATTTATCGACAAACACTCGAAGGGCTGCATCGTCAAGCCACTCCAAGGATCGGGTGGCAAGAACGTCTTCCATATTGCAACGCCCACCGATTCCAACCTCAACCAGATTTTCGAAGCGGCCAGCGGTGACGGCTATCTCATCGCGCAGGTCTACATTCCGGAGGCCAAGGCTGGTGACGTGCGTCTTTTCCTGATGAACGGTCTGCCGCTGGTGCGCGACGGCAATTACGCAGCCTTTCGCCGCCTTCCAGCCAAGGGCGACGTCCGGTCCAATATCCATGCCGCCGGAACAGCCCGCAAAGTCAAGGTAACAGGCACGATGTTGGGCATTGCCGAGATGGTGCGCCCCAAATTGATCAATGACGGCATGTTTCTGGTTGGGCTCGACATCGTCGGGGACAAGCTTCTGGAGATCAACGTCTTCACGCCAGGCGGGCTGACACGGCTCGCCGTCATGTACAAGACGGATTTTGCCACAAGCGTCATCATTGCGCTGGAGGAGAAGCGGACGCTGCGGCAAGCCTATGGAACGGCCATGACAAATTCGCGGCTGGCGACGCTCTGAGGGATGCAGGCAGGCCGGCTAGCAGGCCAACTAGGACGGCAAGTGGGTTGAGGTTCGCACTGAGCCTCTGGCGACATTCGGCTGAAGACGCCGGCCTGCTCTTTCCAGACTAGGGCAGAATCCAATCACTCTGAACGACCGAGTTCAATCCTTGTCTGCCCTTCGTTCGGAGAACTTCTACGGCAAGTTCTGACCCCAAGCCGACCTTCATCAACCCGTTTTGCTACCCGATAGCCGACATTCGCGGCAACCAGCACTGATGACCCGATGCGGACATTCCGTATATGGTGAGAGAGCATCCAGCGCAGAAGGGGCGCGTTAATGGGCGATGAGATCCAGCTCTTTGGAGCCATTGCGGTCCGGCCGGCAGTCCTCCCTATCATCGCGTCGTTCGAAACGGCGACTGGGCTCAGCGTAGCGAACAAGTGGGAACTCAACCCGACGGTGAAGGCTCAGATCGAACGAGGACAGCCCTTCGACTTGGTCATCACCAATCCGAATCTAGTTCGGGACCTGACTGCAACCGGATGGGTGCTGGCGGGGAGCCAAGTGCCATTTGGCCGGATCAGCATGGGCGTGGCGGCAAAGGCGGGCGGCCGTGCGTTCCGCGTCGACTCCATCGAAGCGTTCGAGTACGCCCTGAAGAATGCCAAGTCGATCGCCTACGCTAGCGACGGAACCAGCGGTGGCTACTTCACCGGCCTGCTCGAACGGCTGGGACTGGCGGCTGAGGTGAGGCCAAAACTAGTGCCTATATTGGGAGGGCAGACGGCGACCAGCGTGGCTCGTGGCGAAGCCGAGTTGGCAGTTGTTCCGGTAACCTCCATCCTCGCTGCCGCCCCTGACGTTATTCTCATTGGTCCTTTCCCTGTGCAACTCCAGAGCCACGTCGACTTCGACCTCGCCATAAGTGCCGCCACGAACACAGGCGCCGCTAGACAGTTGCTGAACTTCCTGTCCTCGCCCGACCTTGAGAGTCCCTCGCGGCCACAGGCATCGAACGGCGTCCTAAGCAGACCTAATCCGGCATTGAGCGACGTCCGCATATGGCGCTACCGAGCCGGCCAAGGCATTCGCCTAAGCCGCGCAGGCAAAGAGCGTTCAACATCTCAGCCGGGTGGAACGCGGAAAAGCAGCCCATGCATCGAACAGCCTCTTTGCGGAGGCCGTTCGCGTTCAGTGATGTATCGCGGCTGCAGGTCGCCCGGTTCAATGCGAAATGGTATGCTCGTCACATTGCGGCGACAGCATGGCGTGGCGATCCTTGCGGCCCTTGCCTTGTTCGACGCGGATCAGCATGCGCGCCGAATCGATGTCGGTCACCTTGAGCGCCGCCACCTCGGAAACCCGCAGCCCGGCGCCATAGGCCGTGCCGAGCGCCGCATTGTATTCCGGCCCCGGCGCGGCTTCGAGCAGCCGCGCTACCTCCTCGGCGCTCAGCACCAGCGGCAGCTTGCGTGGCTGGTGGACTATCGCGAGACGACGAGAGAGATCGGGTCGATCGACGTTCCGTGCCGCATCAAGAAGCCGAGTCATGATTCTTGCAAGGGGTGAAGCGATCAAAGCCCGACCCGCGCGCTGGCACGCTAGGTTGCCCGGTTTGCCGGAAGGAATAATCACTTGCGGCCGAGGAGTATGAAACGTGCGGTGCCCCCCGCCGCAGCGACAGCCTTCGCTATTCCTTCTTGTCGACCAGCGCCCGTAGTGCCGAGACGTCATGCAGCAATAACCTGCTGCCGCGCTTTTCGATCAGGCCCCTCTTGGCGAGGTCGCTCATTTCGCGCGAGACCGCTTCCCTGTGCGTGCTCATCGTTGCCGCCAGCTCGGAATGCGTCGGTGCCGGGCTTATGGACACCTCGCCGTCCACGAGTGCGGCTTTCTCCGCCCGATGCAGGAGCTCGACGATCAGCCGTTTTCGCACGACCAGAGTGCTGTATTCGAATACCCGCTCGGTCATGCGCCGGAGCTGGGCAGACAGATGCTCAAGCAGCATCCAGGCAAAAGTCGGGTGGGTCATCACGATATCTCGGAATGCTGTGCCGGACAGCCGTGCAGCGCGGGTTGCCTCCAGCGCGACTACGCTGGCAGAGCGTGCAATCCCGTCAATGCCTCCGAGCTCCCCGAAAATGTCACCCGGTTCGACATCGCGATACGCTATCTCCCTGCCGTCCGCTGAAACCAGTGTCACGCGAGCCCGTCCTTCCAGCAGGAAGAAGACATCGCGACCAGTGTCGCCGTGGGAAATGATCAGCTCGTTGTGTCGATAGCTGCGCTCGTGCCACCGTTTGGTCAGCGCGGCGAGGTCGGCATCGCAAAGTCTTGAGATGAAGGCCGGAGAGCCTGTCACAACAGCCTCTTGTTCAATCAGGTGTACCTCATCTTACTCCCTATCCAAGGAAATTTGATGGCCGCAGGCCCCGCTTTCCGGAAAGCAAACTGGGAGCGGATTTTTCCAATGTTTTCCCGGTGTGGGAATTCCCACAGCCGAGCCTGGTTCGACTGGCATATCCTTGTTTGCAAACATCCAGGCCTGCCGGCTCGTGTTCAAGCCGGCGAAGGGAAAGGGAACGGTCATGAAATTCTTGGCTCCCGTCACAAAACTTGCTGCGGCGTTTCGCAAATTCGCCGCGCCGCGCTACCGGCCGGAGCTTTATTATATGCGTGGCCCGGGGCCAGCCACCGCCCGCCATGCGGGCACGCCGCGGCAAAACCAATCCATCGATCACTACGCCTAACTTGCCTCGCGGACGGCTGACGCTCTCGCCCGGAGTGCCGTTCGCGCCGTTCCGTACCGGTCAATTCAGATCAATGAAGGTACGATCTGATCATGGTTATAATTCATGCTGCCGCCATCGGTCCATTTCGCAGGTGGTTACGCCTCCGCGCCGAGCGAAAAGCTCTCTTGTCGGCAACGGACCAGTTGAGCCGTTTACCCGATGACGTTCTTGTCGACATCGGCATCTCACGTGACGAAATCATGTGCGCTTTGCGAAGCCGCGCCATCCGTCATGCGGAGGCAGGCGCGGCCGGCACGACGATCGAGCGCACCAGGATCGCTCCGGCCTCGATCCCGAAACGGTTGGCCGCCGGCAGCAGCTACGCCTCGGCCGAGATCCCCTTTGGCTGGTCCACGAGCGCGCGACCGAGCCTTACATCGCGGCTTCGACAAGCAGCGGCGCGCGGACGGGACCTTCGAACGGCACTATACCTGCGACCCCAAGGACTGAATGTTGACCGACGGGAACTGGGGAGGATCTCAAAATGATCATGTCAGTTGTTAAGTCCCTCGCGCTCGCTCACGCTGACATGCCAATCAAACAGCTGAAAGACGTCTATTTGGATTGCGAACGGGGAGGCCGCCGGTGCGCTGGGGACGGAAGACGTGATGTACTGTTCGATGCGCGAGTTCCGACTAGGCGCGCGATAGCAGTTTGCGCATAATCAACGATGCATGGCCTTCTGCACCGTGCAACGCGGCCACTTCGAACCATGTTTGCGGTAAAAGGCCATTGCCCGGTCGTTTCCCTCGAGCACTTCGAGTGGGATGCTCAGGATGCCGGAATGGGCGGCAAAGACAGCGTGCAATATATTAGCGGCTAGCCCGGTGCCGTACTCGCTTTGATCGATGTGGAGCCGGTCAAGCATGACGTCGCCGGCTTCATTCATCTTAGCCATCGCGTAGCCGGCAATCGAGCCGTCTGGCCGTTCTGCGACGAACGACATTTTGTTGGTGTCTGTCAGTTCCGCCGCAATCCGCTGCAGCGTGTGATCTTCATCCGAAATCAAGGCCGCGGTCTCGGCACCCATGATTGGCGAGTACGTCCTGCGCCAAGACTCTCCAATGAGCAGCGATACCGACGGCACGTCCTGCTCAGTCATGGCTCTGATTTGCGTCGTCGAATAACGTCCCCTGCCGGTCAATTATAGCGCCGGACGGGCCGCTCAAATTCGGAGCGGCGGCCTACCGCCGCTTCATCGCATGGGGGTCACGCCGTTCCCTACATCTACCATCAGGCATGGTCCGCAGGTCGCCTCCTACCGATGAGCTAACGTCCGCTCTGGAGAAGCACCGCGAATGTCTGAACATGGCGCTAATTGCTCGTTCCCATCGACGAGACGAATGGCAGCATTCCACCCGTCTCGGCCATTGGCGACAGCCAGCTGGTTGAGTTTTGACTCTAATGCCGCAGAATCTTGCTCAGGAAGGCGCGGCTGCGGTCGGTCTTGGGGTGCGAGAAGAATTCATCCGGCGTGCCGCTCTCGACGATGGCGCCGGCATCCATGAACACCACGCGCTGGGCGACCTTGCGGGCAAAGCCCATTTCGTGGGTCACCACCATCATGGTCATGCCTTCCTCTGCCACCGCGACCATGACGTCGAGCACCTCCGAGATCATCTCTGGATCGAGCGCCGAGGTCGGCTCGTCGAACAGCATGATCTTGGGGCGCATGCCGAGGCAGCGGGCGATCGCCACGCGCTGCTGCTGGCCGCCGGAGAGTTGTGCGGGATAGGCATTGACCTTGTCGGCAAGGCCGACCTTGGCAAGCAGCTCGCGCCCGGCCTTTTCGGCTTCGGCGCGCGGGATCTTGCGGACGTGGATCGGTGCCAGCGTGACGTTCTCGAGCGCGGTCTTGTGCGGATAGAGGTTGAACGACTGGAAGACGAAGCCGATCTCGGTGCGCAGCCGCGTCATGTTGGTGGCGGGGTCGCCGAGGCGCTGGCCGTCGACCACCAGGTCGCCGTCGCGGATCGTCTCCAGCCCGTTGATGCAACGGATCAGCGTGCTCTTACCCGAGCCGCTCGGGCCGCAGACAACGACCACTTCGCGCGGCTCGACGCTGAGCGTGATGTCTTTCAGCACATTGAGCGTGCCGAACCATTTGTTGACGCCGCGAAACTCGATCATGCCGGTACCATTTTTGCTGAGGTTCAACGTCATATCTGCACCTCGCCATGGGCCGCACCCATGCGCTGCTCAAGCCGGCGCGCCAGCAGGATCAGCGGATAACAGACGATGAAATAGCCGAGGCCGACGAGGAAGAAGACCAGCAGGCCGTTTGGCACGCGTTGCACCACCAGCCAGCCGACGCGGGTGAGGTCGGTGAGCCCGATAGCCGAAACAACAGAGGAATCCTTGATCAGCAGCACATATTGCCCGACCAGCGGCGGCAGCACGATGCGCATCGCCTGCGGCAGCACCACCTGGCGCATGTGCTGCCAGCGCGACAGGCCGGACGCCAGCGCCGCCTCGACCTGGCCGGTCGGCACCGAGCGGATGCCGGCGACGACGATCTCGCAGATGAAGCAGGCGGCCAGATTGGTCAGCGCGATTATGCCGGCGGTGAAGGCATCCAGCTCGATGCCGAGTTCCGGCAGGATGAAGAAGATCAGGAAGATCTGCACCAGGAACGGCGTGCCGCGGATCAGGTCGACCCAGGCGCCGATCACGCCGCTGATCAGCCGGTTGCCGCCGGTCCGCAGGATGCCGAGGCCAAAGCCGATCAGCGTGCCCAGCACCAGGCTGACCAGCGACAGCATCACGGTCATGCCGAGGCCGCGCAGGGCGAGGGGATAGCTGCCGGCTATGCTTTGCAGCTGCTGCCAGATCATGTCCGTGCCCCCGCGAGGCCGAGCCAGCGCCCGGACAGCGCCGCCAGTCCCTTCAGCCCGTAATAGAGCAGCAGGTAGAAGGCGGCGATGGTGATGAAACCTTCCGCCGGCATGAAGCGGTCGGAGGCGAGCAATTGCCCGGCGCGCGTCAGTTCGGCGACCGCGATCAGCGACAGCAGGGCCGAATCCTTGACCAGCACGATCGCTTGGCCGAGCAGCGGCGGGATCGTCACCTTGAACGCCTGCGGCAGGATGACCAGGCGCATGCGCTGGATGTAGGTCATGCCGGAGGCGACGCCGGCCTCGACCTGGCCGCGCGGGATCGACAGGATTCCGGCGCGGATGATCTCGGCGACATAGGCGCCGCTGTTCAGCGACAAAGCAAGGATGCCGACGACGAGCTCAGGCAGGATGATGCCGAGCCGCGGCAGGCCGAAATAGAGGAAATAAAGCTGCGCCAGCAAGGGCGTTGCTCGCACCGCGTCGATATAGGCCTTGGCCGGCATGCGGAACAGCCGGCCGCGCTGCAGGTTCATGGCGGCGAGCACGATGCCGACGGCGAGCGCGCCGGCAAAGGCGAGGACAGACAGCCACACGGTCGTGACGAGGCCCTGCCCGAACAGGGGCAGATATTCGACAATGGTGCGGAAGCTGAAATGTTCGAGCATGGGTGGGGCGGTGAATGGTGAATAGTGAATGGTGAATAGGGATTAGTGAATGGTGAATAGGGATTAGCGAATAGCGAGTAGCGATTTACTACTCACTATTCACTATTCACTATTCACTATTCACTATGCTCAGTGATCCTTCTTCCAGTCGTCTGAATTGACCCAGTAGTCGAGGTTCTTCTGCAGGCGGCCGTCGAGGCTGACCTGGTCGAGGAACAGGTTCATCCAGGTCAGCAGGTCCTGCTCGTCATAGCGCGTGGCGAAGGCCAGCGGCTCCTTCGACAGCATGTCCGGCATGATGGTGAAGCTGCCGGCCGGGTAGGCGGTCGACTGGCCCTTGACCGCCGAGACGTCGTTGACGCCGCAATCGGCCTGGCCGTTGTTGACGGCGTCAAGCAGCAGCGGGCCGCCGCCCTTGTAGCTCTTGATGTCGGCGTCCGGGAAAGCCTTCTTGGCCTCCTTCTCGCCAGTGGCGCCGAGCAGCACGGCGATCTTGGTGCCCTTGGCCTTGCAATCCTCGGTGGATTTGAACTTGCCGTCGGCCTTGGTGAAGACGGTGCTGCCGGTGTACATGTAAGGCTTGGTGAAGGCGACCTTCATCGCCCGCGCCAGCGTCGGCGTCATGTCGGCGACCAGAAGATCGGCCTTGCCCGACAGCAGCGCCGGGATCAGGCCGTCCCAATCGAAATCCAAAAAGGTGATCTTGACGCCCATTTCCTTGGCCATCAGTTCGGCAAGCTCGACCGAACTGCCGGTGCGCTCGCCGGCAGCACCGACCAGCGAGAAGGGCGGTCCCTGCGTCTGCACGGCAACGCGCAACTCGCCGCGCTTGGTGATCTCGTCGAGCGTTCCGGCACTGGCCGCGGCAGTGAGGCCGGCGAGCGCAAGGCCGGCGATGAAAAGCTTGGCAATAGTCATTGGGCATTCCTCCTTGTTGTTGTTTGTTATTTTCGCTTTGTTGTCCCACCCTTGGGGGTGCTTTTTGAGCGGCAGCGCCGTTGCCGGCGGCGGCCACCGTTCGAAAATCCTTCAGTCCCAGTCGATCGTTTCGGATACGCGTATACCGCGTCTGGCCAGTTCATCGAGAAAGCGGCCGTCGGGCACATGCAGCAGCGGATTGAGCAGGCCGGGCTCGGTAATTTCGCCCCGCGCCAGCATCTGCGCCACGATGCTGGCGGGATAGCCGACGCCAAGGCTCATGCCGAACAGGCCGGAGGCGAGGTCGCGTTCGATGACCAGGTCCGACATCACCGTCTTGCGGCGGCCATGCTGGGTGCCGGTAAAGACATTGCGCATCACGCACAAGTCCTTCTCGCCGGCGCCGTATTGCAGTTGCGGACCGAGCAGCCGGCCGAGAAATTCACGTGGGCTGGCGCCAACGCCGGGCACCTTGTCCTCGGAAAGGAAGCCAAGCTCCTTCAGCGGCGCCCAGAACGCCGACCAACCCGGCCAGCGCAACGAATAGCGGCCGGAGCGCTGCAGCCCCTTGGCGGCGGCAAGCATGCCGGCATAATGCGGCGCATCGCCATTGGGGAAGGCTTCCAGCCTGCCGAGCCCCGCGACCTCGATCTCGTGGATAAAGCGATTTTCATGTTGCTGGCCGGCCGGCACATCGACCCGCTTGCCGTTCTCGACCAGCACGCTGTCGCGGTTCTGGCTCATCAGAACCATGTCGAAATTCCAACTCACCTTGTAGCACAGCGGCTTGGCCATAGCCCTCGGCTCGGGGATACCGCCGCAATAGGAATCGATCGCCGTGATGGCGTCGAATTGCCTTGCGGCGCGCGCGTAGAGCACAAGGTCGATGCCGGGGTCGAGCCCGCATTCGGTCATGATCGAAACGCCGGCCGCTTCCGCTGCGGGGGCAAGGTCGGCGATCGTCTTGCCGTAATTGGTGGTGACCAGCGGCGTGGGCGTCGCGATCGCGGCCAGCACCGCCTCGCGCATCAGCGGCTGCGGCAACAGATCGATGGCGGCGTCGACACCCGCCAGCACGCTCGCCAACACAGGGGCGATCGCGCCTTCGGGCACGACGAAACGCACGCGGGCAAGGTCGGTCAGGCCGCCAAGCCGGGCTGCCCCATTCGGCGCAGTATCGACGCAGACGACCTCTTCGACATCGGCGCTGGCGACAAGATCGGCGATCGCCGCCCGGCCTTGCAGGCCGAGGCCGCCGAGAACCGCGATCTTCATGGTATTTCCTTTCGCCCGGTTTCTTCGCGCCCAGTTTCGTCGCGCTTGGTCTCGTCCGACCAGCAGCCTTCCGGCAGGCTGACCCATTTGTTGCAGGAGGCCATGACGACGAATGTCTCGCTGCGCACGACTTCGCCCGGCTCGCCGGCGCCGGGGATCAGCTCGCTGGTGACGCGATAGAGATCGGCGACATCGCCAGCCACCGTCACGTCGACGATGATGTCGAAGCGTCCGGTGACGACGGAGGCCGAGTTCACGAAAGGCAGTTCGGCGATGCGCTGCGCCAGTTCCCGGGCGCGGCCGCGCCCCTGCGCATTGATGCCGACGATCGCCGAGATCAATTCTGGGCGCTCGGTCAGGTTGAGCAGCCCGACGATCTTGAGCAGGTTGCGGTCAAGCAGGTTGCGCAGCCGCATGCGCACCGTGGGCACCGAGACGGCCATCTTCTCGGCGAGGCGATTGACGCCAAGCTGCGCATCCTGCGACAGCAGCTTGACCAGTCGCCGGTCGGTCTGATCGAGATGTTCCCGCAAAAACTCAGGCTTTCATAAATGGAAAGAATTTATCGACTTTTCTTTCTGATATGAAAACAGCTTAGGGTGTATCTTTTTAAATCGCAAGAGCGTTCGGCGCTGTCAACAAGGCCGCATCCTGGAAGACAGAAGGGTTTTGCCAGCCGCAGCCGACCGAGGGCATGCCGACTAACGCGGTTTCTCGATCCCTGGAATGCCGCCGATCCGCTCGGCGAGAAAATCGACCAGCAGCCGGACCCTGGCAATGCCGGCGCGCTCCGGGACGATCAGCATGCTCAGCGGAATGGGAGGCGGGGCGTAGTCCGGCAGGATCACTTCCAGCCGGCCGGCGGCGAGGAGATCGTCGACAAGCCAGTGATGGGCAGGTGCAATACCGCGCCCGGCGACGAGGGCTTCGCGCACGGCAAGCCCATGGTCGACCCGAAACCGGCCGCCAAAAGGCACCGCGTGGCGTTCGCCGCCCGGCCCCTCCAGGGCGAGCGTGTCGCTTCCCGCGATGTTCGACATCCGGATGCCTTCGTGGCCAGGCAGGTCCTGTGGGACGGCCGGTCTGCCCCGCGCCGCCAGATAGGCCGGTGCCGCCACCAGCAGACGCCGGGACTGGCCGAGCGCCCGAAGTTTCATCGAGCTGTCGGTGAGCGGACCGAGGCGAAGCGCGATGTCGACGCCCTCCCGCACAAGGTCGATGCGCTCGTCGGTGAGGCTGAGATCGACACCGATGTCGGGATAGCGGTCCTGAAAGGCGAAGATCAGCCGGCTGACGTGCAAGACCCCGAGCGCCGCCGTGCAGGATATCCGGATCGTGCCGGCCGACGCGCCGCGTGTGCCCCGCGCCTCGTCGCCGGCCTGCTCGACGAGGCGCAGGATCTGAACGCTGTCGGCATAGTAACGGCTGCCTTCATCGGTCATGGTGACACGCCGGGTGGTCCTGCTGAGCAAGGGCACCCCGACGGCGTCTTCGAGCTCGCGCAAATGCCGCGTGACCGTCGACTGCCCAACCCCGAGCTCGCGCGCCACCGCCGACAGGCTGCCGCGCTCGGCGACGCGAACAAAGGTGCGCATGCGCTCGAGGGTCACATCAGATCTATCCATTATTCGGCATAATCTTATGCATTGCTCAGATATAGCGGATCATCTCCGGCCTAGCTACCTTCAGTGCCATCATCCTTCATCGGAGTGGCCCCATGAAAGTCCTGCTTGTTTTTGCTCATCCTGAACCGCGTTCGCTCAACGGAGCACTGCGTGACGTCGCCATCAGGGAACTCGAGGCCCAGGGCCATGAAGTGCTGATATCGGACCTCTATGCCGATGGCTGGAAATCCGAGGTGGACCGTGCCGACTTTCCGTCGTGGCCGCCCGAAGAACGCTTCCTGCCGGCTGTGGCATCCAAAAATGCTTTTGCGACCAACACGCTAACCGAAGATGTTAAGGCAGAGATCGACAAGCTGCTGTGGGCCGACACGCTGATCCTCCAGTTCCCGCTGTGGTGGTACGCCATGCCGGCAATCCTCAAGGGCTGGGTCGATCGGGTGTACGCCTACGGCTTCGCCTATGGGGTCGGCGAGCATAGCGACAAGCGGTGGGGTGACCGCTTTGGCGAGGGAACGCTCGCCGGCAAGCGCGCGATGCTGATCGTGACCGCCGGCGGCTGGGAGGAGCATTACTCCGCCCGCGGCGTCAACGGCCCGATCGACGACCTGCTGTTCCCGATCAATCACGGGATCCTTTACTATCCGGGCTATGACGTGCTTCCGCCGTTCGTCGTCTACAGAGTGGATCGTTTTGGGGAGGCCGATTTCGAGCCTGTCGCGGAGCGCCTGCGCGAAAGGATGCGGACGCTCGAGACAACCCGCCCCATTCCCTACCGGCAGCAGAATGGCGGCGACTACCACATCCCGAGCATGCAGCTCCGCTCTGAGCTGGGCGACCCGGGCGCAGCAGGGTTTGCGCTTCACGAGGATCGCGCAACCGCGAAATCGGCGACGCCGCGTTCGACTTTGCGGGACGTGGCCTGACGCAGCATCCCGAGAAGATCGGCAAGGCGCCCGAAGCCGACGGGATGAATCAACGACCGGCCCGGAAGATCGCAACCGCAGCAGCCGTCAGTGCGGCATTGCCGGATGCCGTAGTGCCGTCCGGAAGCGCCTTGCCGTCTTCCAGCCCGACGCGCGTCGACCAGTTGCGTTCCGCCGCCCGGTGCACGAACGGCCACACCGTGGCGTCGGCACCGTGCAGCAGGATGGCGCGACGCAGTCCGGCGCGGTCGAGCACGGCGGCGATGCCGTCGCAGGCTTCCAGCGCCGCGTCCAGCGCCTGCTCGGAAATCTCGATCAGGATGCGCAGCACCTGGTTGCCATGGTCGAGGCGGACCAGGCGCTCGGCATCAGCGACGGAGGCGAGCCCGGCCTCGATACCGATGCCGCGCTGCCGCAGGCTTTGCATGACCTCGGGCGCGGCCTTCTCGCTCAGATTGACCGAGGCGTAGTCAGGCAATTCGCTCCAGCCGGCGATCGCGTCAAGTGTGCGCTCGTCGTCGTTCTCGATCCAGGCGCCGGTCGACACGCCAATCAGCGTTCCCGGGCAGGCGCCGCGCAGCGCCAACACGGTCCGGTCCATCGTCGCCGGGGCAAGGCTTTCGCGGCCGTCGAGCCCGCGTGCATGGATATGCAGCTCGGCCGCACCGGCGGCCACGCAGGACGCGCCGTCACGCGCCATGGCTTCAGGATCGAGTGGCAGCTGCGGATGGAAATCGGCGCTGCGCGCGCCATTGATGCAGGTCTGGACAATCATGAGAGTGGTCCGGTTGAAGTGGACCAAGTGTAGCGCAGGATGGCGAAAACCGGAATCGGTTCGCGTCAGGAGAGTTGCTGCGGGAGCGACGTTTGCAGACGTTGGCGCTTCCCCTCATCCCTCTGCTGCAGCCTTACCTTAAGGCTTTCAGCGTAGCGCCATCGGCGAAGCTGCCGATCTCCCCCCTTGCGGGGGAGATGTCCGGCAGGACAGAGGGGGGTGGGAAGGATCACCAACCTCGACTTCAGCCATTCTCAACCGGAAACAGCCTAAGGGCATGGCAGGTCGGAGGGACAGCACCCCCCTCTGCCTTGCCAGGCATCTCCCCCGCAAGGGGGGAGATTGGATGCCGCTTCGGCTTTCGCCAACCACCAGCGCTGGAGGCAGGGCAGATGAGGGCAGCCCTAGCCTGTTGGCCTCTACCTCGAAAACTCGCTGCGCACGATGCCGTGGCGCTGCAGCTTGTCATAAAAGGTCTTGCGCGGAATCCCCAGCGCTTCGATCGTGCGCCTGACGTCGCCCTCGTTGCGGTTAAGCGTCTCGCGGATGATGTCGGCCTCGTAGCGCTCCAGCCGTTCCGGCAGTTTCATGGCGGCATCCGGCTCGGCTGGGGCAGGGGATGCCACTCCTGCGTCTTCCTCGAGTCCAAGCACGAAGCGTTCGGCGAAATGCGCGAGCTCGCGCACATTGCCCGGCCAGTCATGCTCCCTGAGATGGCGGTGCACCGCGGCCGGCACCGCCGGCAACGGGCGCCGGAAGCGGGCGGCGGCGCGCTCGGCGAAGTAGAAGAACAGCAGTGCGACGTCGTCGCGGCGCTCGCGCAGCGGCGGAATGGAGATCGTCACCACGTTGAGCCGGTAATAGAGATCCTCGCGGAAAGCGCCGCGCTGGCGCGGATCGCCGAGATCGACCTTGGCGGCCGCAACGACGCGCAGGTCGACCGGCCGCATTTCGTTGGTGCCGAGCGGGGTGACCTCGCGCATTTCCAGCACGCGCAGCATCTGCACCTGTGTCGAGACCGGCATGCTTTCGATCTCGTCGAGGAACAGCGTGCCGCCGCTGGCGTGCTCGATACGGCCGATCCGCTTCTTCTGCGCCCCGGTGAAGGCGCCTGCCTCATGGCCGAACAATTCGCTCTCGATGACCGTCTCCGGCAGCGTGCCGCAATTCAGCGCGACGAAATTGCCCTTGGCGCGGCGACTCCAGCGATGCAAAAGGCTGGCTACCACTTCCTTGCCGGAACCGGTCTCGCCGGTCACCAGCACGTCGACATCGGTGTCGGCGATCTGGCGCAGCGTGCGGCGCAGCCTTTCCATCGCCGGCGTCTGGCCGATCAGCGGCAGGCCGTCCTGCGCCTCTCCGGCCGCCTCGCGCAAGGCGCGGTTCTCCATCACCAGGCGGCGCTTTTCCGCGGCGCGGCGCACGCTCTGCACCAGCCGGTCGGCGGCGAAGGGTTTGGTGATGAAGTCGTAGGCGCCGTCCTTGATCGCCTTGACGGCAACCGCGATGTCGCCATGCCCGGTGACGAGGATGACCGGGATGTCCGGGTCCAGCCGCAGGATGCGGTTGAAAAGCTGCAAGCCGTCAATCTCAGGCATGCGGATATCCGACACCACCACGCCGGCAAAACCGGTGTCGAGCCTGGCCAGCGCCTCGGTCGCCACCGAGAAAGCCGAGACCGAAAAGCCGGCAAGCTCCAGCGTCTGCGCGGTGGCCTTGAGGAGATCGCTATCGTCATCGACCAAGATGACCGGCGCTGCGTCGTCGTTCGTCATGCTGCCTTGGCCACTATGCTGCTTTCAAGAGATGGATGGCGAAGCGGGTGCCGCTGCCGTCGCTCGAAACCTCGATGCGTCCGCCGTAGTCGGCGACGATATCCTTCGAGATGACAAGGCCAAGACCGAGGCCTTTTTCCTTGGATGTATTGAACGGCGTGAACAGCGATTTGAGAATCCCTGGCGGAATGCCAGGTCCGTTATCGGACACGCCGACCATCACGCCGTCCGCGGTCTCCTCGACCGCAACCCGCACATGAGCGTCGTTGCGGCCGTCCAGCGCTTCAAGCGCGTTCTGGAAGAGGTTGATCAGCACCTGTTCGAGCCGGACCCGGTTGCCCATGACCTTGAGGCTCGGCGGTGGCAGGTCGATCGCCAGTGCGTCGAGCCGGCCGGCAAAGCGGCTTCTCAACAGCACGACGGCGCCCTCGATGACACCGCGCAATGCGACAGGCTCGGCGGCGGTGCGGCCCTTGCGGGCAAAGGCCTTCAATTCTTCGGTGATGGTGCCGATGCGCTCGGTCAGTGCTGCGATGGCACCGAGGTTTTCCCCGGCGGGCGCAGTCTGCTTCCTGTCGAGGAAGACGCGGGCGTTGTCGGCATAGGCGCGTATGGTGGCAACCGGCTGGTTGATCTCATGGGCGACGCCGGCGGCGACCTGGCCGAGGATGGCGAGGCGGTTGGCCTGGACCAGATCCTGCTGCACAACCTGCAGCTTGGCTTCCGTGCTGCGATGGTCTGATATCTCCGCCTGCAGCCGATCGCGGGCACGGCTCAGATCCTCGGTTCGTTCGACGACGCGGCGCTCGAGTTCGGTGCGCGCCGCCTGTTCGGCGGCGATCCGCATTTGTCCCGACTGCCGGCGCCACAACAGATACGCAGCAAGGCCGAGCAACGGGACCAAGACGCCGAGCGCAAGGAGCCGCATTTCACGGGCCGCGGCGGCGATCGGCGCCTCGGCCGGGACGAGATAGTCGAGCCGCCAGGGGGTCGAAGGAACCGGGGCTGAAAGTCTCAGATATTCCGCGTCGCTGCCGCCGGGCGTCACCGCGTGGACGATCGACACGTCCGGGCTGAGCGCCTGCGGGCGCGTGATCGGCAACGGCATCAGCGGTGCATCGCCGAACTGCTGGCTGTTCTGGATGGCGGCACGATCAGACGCGGCAAGCGGCGCCGTCGTCATGAAGCGCCAGGACCGCACGCTGGTGATCAGGACGATACCACGCTCGTCGCTGACATAGGCCGGGCGGTTCACCTCGTGCCAGTCGGCCTCGAGCTGATCGAACTCCGCCTTGACGACGACGACGCCCAGCGGTGCGGCGGCGTTGCCGACGCGCCGCGAGATGTAGAGGCCTGGGCGTTTGCTGACATTGCCGAGCGCGAAATATTCGGCGGTTCCAGATTGCATCGCCGCGGAGAAATAGTCGCGGAACCGGTAGTCGTTGCCGACAAAGCTGCTCGGGTCGCGCCAGTTGCTGGAGGCGATCGCCAGCCCGTCGGTGCCGATGACATAGAGCACCGAGGCCTTGGTGCCGGAGACCAGCCCTTCAAGCTTGCGATTCAGCACATCGATTGCAGCAGCACTTTTCTGCGCCAGCGCGTCGCGCACCTGCTGGTCTTCCGACAAAAGCAGGGGCAGGGCGCGCGGGCTTTCCAGAACGGCGCGCAATAGCGCGACCTTCAGATTGGCGTCGGTGCGGCCCTGCGCCGCCAGTCCCCTGAGCTCCGTGGTACGGCCATAGAGACCAGCGCCGTAAAGTGCGGCCGTGGCCGTCGCAAGGGCGATGGCCGCAAACAGCAGCCAGGCACGGCGCGCTCGCCTGCCGAGTTGCTCGGGCGTCGACGGCAAGGCAGCGGCGGGGCGTTGCAGCATCGCCCATTTGTGCATGATTTCGCACAAAGCACAATTCGGCCATGCGAACATCCGCACTTTGTGTGTGTGCGAAACGAACTGCCAGTTCTGGAATACTCAATAAAATCAAAGGGAGAGGCTCTTTTCCGCGCACTTGGCACGGCAGTTGCAGACACGACTTCAGCGGTCGCGAGGCTGCTGGGTCAAATGCAAACGCTCCGGGAGGTCGAGCTTTCGATCGGAGCACAATGGAGGACGTCATGCAGACAGCATTCGCTGCCGCCGCGCCGCGCGGCAAACTTCCGTTCTACCGGCATCTCTATGTGCAGGTGCTGGCGGCGATCGCCGCCGGCGTGCTGCTCGGCCACTTCTATCCCGAAACCGGTGAGGCGATGAAGCCGTTCGGCGACGCCTTCATCAAGCTGGTGAAGATGGTGATCGCACCGGTGATCTTCCTGACGGTGGCGACCGGCATCGCCGGCGTTTCCGACCTGCAGAAGGTGGGCCGCGTCGCCGGCAAGGCGATGATCTACTTCCTGGCTTTCTCGACGCTGGCGCTTGTCGTCGGCCTTGTCGTCTCGAACGTCGTCCAGCCGGGCGCCGGCATGCATATCGATCCGGCCACGCTCGATGCCACAAAGGTGGCGACCTACACCGAAAAAGCCCACGACACCAGCATCGTCGGTTTCCTGATGAACATCATCCCCGACACGATCACCGGCGCTTTCGCAAAGGGCGACATCCTGCAGGTGCTGTTCTTTTCGGTGTTGTTCGGGCTCGCACTTGCCGCGGTCGGCGATCGCGGCCGCCCGGTCGTCGATTTCCTGCAGGCATTGACCACGCCGATCTTCCGCCTCGTCGCCATCCTGATGAAGGCCGCGCCGATCGGCGCTTTCGGCGCCATGGCTTTCACCATCGGCAAATACGGCATCGGCTCGATCGCCAACCTCGCCATGCTGATCGGCACATTCTACCTGACCTCGCTGCTGTTCGTGCTGGTGGTGCTCGGCGCGGTCGCCCGCTACAACGGCTTCTCGATCCTGGCGCTGATCCGCTACGTCAAGGAAGAGCTGCTGCTGGTGCTCGGCACCTCCTCCTCGGAAGCGGCACTGCCGGGCCTGATGGCCAAGATGGAGCGCGCCGGCTGCAACCGCTCGGTGGTCGGGCTGGTCGTCCCGACCGGCTATTCCTTCAACCTCGACGGCACCAATATCTACATGACGCTGGCTGCGCTGTTCATCGCCCAGGCGACCGACACGCCGCTCACCCTCGGCGACCAGATCCTGCTGCTCGCCGTCGCCATGCTGAGTTCCAAGGGCGCCGCCGGCATTACCGGCGCCGGCTTCATCACGCTGGCCGCGACGCTCTCGGTCGTGCCGGCAGTGCCGGTCGCCGGCATGGCGCTGATCCTCGGCGTCGACCGCTTCATGTCGGAATGCCGGGCGCTGACCAACTTCATCGGCAATGCGGTGGCGACCGTGGTCGTGGCGCGCTGGGAAGGGGAACTCGACCAGACCAGGTTCGCTGCCGCGATGGCCGGCGACTTGCCTGAGGAAGCCGATCTGTCGCTGCCGGGGCTGCAGGCTGCGTGACTGATCAGGCCTGCCCCCATACGGCCCGGAGCCGGTTCGCCGGCTCCGGGAAAAGACGATTGGCCTTGTAAGCCGATGGTCGCGGCCGCGTATGATGCCTGGCACGCGGAGCGCGAAGTGGATGTCAGCGCCATTCCAACGCTGCATGCCGCCTGAGACGTAACAGGCTTGTGAGCCTTTGGTCTTGGCGTGGGGCTTGCTCCAGCCGCATTTGAAGGCCAGTATCCGCCATGCCTTCAAGGTGCCTGTCCGCTTCGATCCCGACCTGATCACGACCGAAGCCTTTCCGTCAGGCTCGGTTGTCGTGTCATCCGAGCCGAACCGTCGGAGCCCTTGCTGCCGTCGACCATGATCTCGGCGGCAGCTCTTGAAGGCAATGGCGGCCTCAAAATGAAGTCGCAAAGCAAGAGACGTGACCCGTCCTGACGAAAGGCGCGAGCCTTCTCCCAGGAATTCGTGGGACGCGCTTGAGGAGGAACCAGGCCCGCGCGCGGGTTTGCTGAAACCAAAGCAAGATGCGAGGTCAAATGCGATGCAGTCTGTCCCGAGGATTCCGGTATCGATCATCATCCCGAATTACAATTACGCGCGTTTCCTCAAACGCAGCATCGACAGCGCTCTCGAGCAGGACTACGCGGATGTCGAAGTCATCGTCGTCGATGATGCCTCGCAGGACAATTCCACGACAATCATGAAATCATATGGGGACAGGATCCTCGCCTGCCCGCGCGCGCAAAACGGCGGGCATGCGGCGGCGTTCAACACCGGGTTCGCGGCAAGCTCGGGCAAGATCGTCCTGTTCCTCGACGCCGACGATTTTCTTTATCCGACCGCCGTTTCCAAGATCGTCGACACCTGGGATGCGGCAACCGCCCAGGTGCAATCAAGGCTGCATATCGTCGACGAACGACAACGCGTCAAGGACGTCTTTCCGCCGCCCGAACTGCCCTTCGACAGCGGTGACGTCATGCCGAAACTCCTGCACAAGGGCCGCTATCAGACGACTGTGACCAGCGGGCTGGCCTTTGATCGCACAACCCTCGAATCGATCATGCCTATACCGGAGGCGGAGTTCCGCCAGGGCGCCGATGGCTACCTTGTAACGCTGGCGCCCATGTACGGACACGTCCAGTCCATTGACGAATGCGTCGGCGCCTACCGGATCCACGGCGCCAACCATTCGGTGTTCGGTGAAAAGCTCGCCGAGCGGGCACGCTGGCGGGTAACCCACGACTTCCGCCGCATGCAGGCGCTGTCGGACCAAGCCTCCGGGATCGGCCTGACCATCGTCCCGTCGGAGGCTGTCCGCCACGATCCGGTCCACCTGGAAGAGCGGCTGGCATCGCTGTGCGCGGACAGGCGCCGGCACCCCGTGGCCAATGATTCCCGGCTGGCGCTTGGGGCAGCGGGCGCCGTCGCCAGCCTCGAAATGACCGCATCGCTACGCCGGCGCGCCGTCCTTGCCGCCTGGTTCCTGTCGGTCGGGGTGCTGCCGCGGAAACTGGCGACGGCGGTGCTGTCGTGGAAGCTCGACGCATCGTCTAGACCGGCATTCCTGAGCCGTCTGTCGAAGACAATCCGCCATGCAATGGGGTAGAAGAAGCTTTCAAAGGTTGGCAATCCTTCGCGCCCCCCTCTGTCCTGCCGGACATCTCCCCCACTTGGGGGGAGATTGGCCGTCATCTCCGCTTTCGCCAATCACTACCGCCGAAGGAGGGAGCCGTCGCCGAAAGCTGCCGATCTCCCCCCAAGTGGGGGAGATGGCCGGCAGGCCAGAGGGGGCGCTGTCCCGCCAACTGTCGAGCGGATATGCGCACCGCTTTGGTCGCCCTACTGCCCCGCGCGCAGCTTGACCACGGCACTGCGCGCCGCCAGCACCAGCACCGTGATGATGATCAGGATCACCGAGAGGGCGGCGATCGCCGGGTCGATGTTGTCGCGCAGGCCCATCCACATCAGCCTGGGCAGCGTGATGGCGTTGACCGAGGTGATGAACAGGGTGACGCCGATCTCTTCCCAGGACAGCACGAAGGACAGCAGGGCGGCAGTGACGATGCCGAATTTGATGTTGGGCATGATGATGCGGGTGGCGCGTTCCCACACGGTGGCGCCGAGACCGCGCGCGGCAAGGTCGATGCGCCGGTCGAGCTGGCTGAGCGACACCAGGATCAGCACCGTTGCGAACGGCACCGTCATCACCGCATGCGCCATGGCGACACCGAGCCAGGTGTCGTAGCCGAAGAACGAAGAGACGCCGGAGATCGAGGTCAGCAGGAAGTAGAGCGTGATCGCCGAGACCACCGGCGGCACCACCATTGGCAGCAGCACGAAGCCGACCAGCGCGGCGGTGAAGCGCGGCTGGAACATCCACACACCGAGGCTGAAGCACAGCGCCAGCACGGTGGAAAAGGCGCTGCTGACGACGCCGATCCTGATCGAGAGCAGGATCGAATTGATCCAGCGCGGATCCTCGATCAGCGCCCGGTAGTGGCGCAGCGACAATTCGCCGGACGGCATCGCCAGCATGCGGGTCGGCGTCAGCGACACCGGGATCACGGCAAGCAGCGGCAACAGCAGGAACAGCGCCACCAGGGCGGCGAGGACCAGCGAGACGGGGCCGGGGCGGTAGGTCGGCATCAGATCAGCTGCTTCGGTCTGACATAGCGGAACAGCAGCGCCATCAGCGCGCCGACGAACAGCACCAGCACGACGCTGATCGCCGCCCCCAGGCCCCAGTCCGGGCTCTGGAAGATGCGCAGATAGATCAGCTCGGCGACCATAACGCTGCGGCCGCCGCCGAGGATCGCAGGCGTCACGAAGAAGCCGAGCGAAAAGACGAAGACGATGAGCGCCGAGCCGATGATGCCGGAGCGGGTCATCGGCACGAACACCGACCAGAAGGTGCGCATGCGGCTGGAGCCGAGCCCGCGCGCCGCCAGCAGCACGCGGTCGTCGAGGCTGCGCATCGAAGACGCCAGCGGAAACACGGCGAAGGGAATGAGGAAATGCGTCATGCCGACGATGACGCCGAATTCGTTGCGCACCAGCGTCAGCGGTTCCGAGATGAAGCCGATCGCCTGCAGCCAGGTGTTGAACAGGCCGCGATTGGAAAGCAGCGCCACCCAGCCGAAGGCGCGCGTCAGCACCGAGATCCAGAATGGCACCAGGATGCAGAACTCGGCGATCACCCGCTGCGCCGGCGTGCCGCGCACCCACACCAGGGTGATGGCGTAGGCGGCGGCAACCGAAACAATCGTGACGATCGCAGCGATGCGCAGCGTGCGGACAAACACCGACTGCACCAGCGGGTCGCTAAGCAGCGTGCCATATTGCCCGAGCCCCGGCTCGGGCAGGGTGAAGCTCCAGTTGACGACGCCGAAGAATGGCCAGGCGTAGGCGGCGCCAAGGAACAGCAGCAGCGGCGCCATCAGCAGCGCCGCGCCCATCCTGTCGGAGAGATATGCTTTCATCTCGGCTCCGGTTATCCCGGTCTATCAGGCGGAGATGATCTTCGTGTATTCGTCGAGTGCGGCCCCGTAGTTCTTGGCGTACCACTCCATGTCGAGCGGGATCTGCTTCTTCATGTTTTCGGGGTCGACCGGGTTGATGCGCTTCTTGTCGGCGGGGATCAGCGCGTCGGTGGCCGGATTGGCCGGGCCCTGGCCGAGCTTGTCGAACATGATCAGTTGCTTCTCCGGATCCTGGGCGCTGGCGATGAACTTCATCGCCGCGTCCTTGCCGCCGGGATTTCCCTTGAGCACGGCGAGCGCGCCGGGCGAGATCAGGCCCTGGTCCCAGATGAACTTGATCTTGCCGCCGGAATCCTGCTCGATCAGCGAGGCTCGCGTCGACCAGACGATGGCCATCGAAGCCTCGCCGTCGAGCAGCACGCTCTGGCTCTCGGCGCCGCCGCCCCAATAGGCAACGACATTCTCCTTGAAGGCGGCGATCTTGTCGTGCGCGCGCTTGAGGTCGAGCGGATAGAGCGAGGCCGGCGCGATGCCGTCGGCGAGCAGCGCCGCTTCCCAGCTCGACACGCCCCATTTGTAGAGCGAGCGCTTGCCCGGGAATTTCGTCACGTCGAAGAAGTCGGCCATGCCGGTCGGTGCCTGGCTGCCGAATTTCTCGGAATCATAGGCGATGACATAGGAGAAGAAATAGGTCGAGGCGGCGTGCTCCCAGCCGAAGCCAGGCCGCATCTTGTTCTTGTCGACGATCGAATAGTCGATCGGCTCGAGCATGCCCTGCGCGCCGAGCGTGATCGCCGAGAACGGGTCGACGTCGACCAGGTCCCAGGTCGGGGCGCCGCTCTTGAATTGTGCGGCGATCGCACCCTCGGTCGGACCGGAGCCGTCCATTTTGACGGTGATGCCGGTCTCCTTGGTGAACGCCTGGCCATAGGCCGCGTCATAGGCGGTGATGGCGTCACCACCCCAGTTGACCAGCACCAGTTCCTTGGCTTGCGCGAAGGCGCCGGTCGAGCGCAGCAGCATCGGCGTGCCGGCCAGCACGAGCGCAGCCAGCTGCGTGAACTGCCGGCGCGAGATCTCGCCGCGCACCGCCCTGGCGGACAGTGTCTCGATGGCGTGTTTCCTGGTTTCGCTCATCTCTGAATTGTTTGTCATGTCAGTTCCCCTTTTTTGTCGTTGTTTTTATCCCGGTAGTCGGTGCGAATTTGCATTCGTCACTCTGGTCGTCATCCTCCGTCCGGAAGGAGGAAACCTTTTTCCGCCGGCCATGTCAGCCATACGGAATTGCCCTTGCTGAGTGCCGAAGCGGCGACCTCGTTCGGCACCGAGACCGTCACCTTGGCACCTTGGCGCGTGGTGAGATCGAGCCGCGTCGCAGCGCCGAGATAGGTCGAGGCGACCGCAGTCGCGGCGATGCCGTTCTCCCCGGCTGTCGCTTCGGGGGCGATCGACATGTATTCGGGCCGGATCGCCAGGATGGCGTTGCTGCCGACGGCGCTTGCATTGCCGCGCAGGGTGATCGTGCGGTCTTCGCACAGGCCGGTGGCGCCGTTGTCGGCGTTGCGCACGCCCTTCAGCGGCAGCATGTTGATCTCGCCGAGGAACTCGGCGACGAAGCGGTTGGCCGGCCGGTCGTAGACCTCGTCAGGCGCCCCGACCTGCAGCAACTTGCCGTGGTTGAAGATGGCGACGCGCGACGATAGCGCCAGCGCCTCGCTCTGATCATGGGTGACGAAGACGAAGGTGGTGCCGGTTTCCTGGTGCAGCCGCTTCATCTCGGCCTGCATCTGGCCGCGCAGGCCCTTGTCGAGCGCCGAGAACGGCTCGTCGAGCAAAAGCACACCCGGCTCGAACACCAGGGCACGCGCCAGCGCCACGCGCTGCTGCTGGCCGCCGGACAATTGCGACGGCAGTTTCTTCTCGTGGCCCTTCAGCCCGACGCGCTCGACCATCTCACCGACGCGACGCTTGATCTCGGCCGCCGACTTCTTGCGCACCTTGAGCGGGAAGGCGATGTTGGCCTCGACGCTCATATGCGGGAACAGGGCATAGCCCTGGAACACCATGCCGGCGGCACGCTGCTCGGCCGGCCGCTCGGTGATATCGACGCCGTCGCTGTAAAGGCGGCCGTCGGTCGGCTGCACGAAACCGGCAAGGATCATCAAGAAGGTGGTCTTGCCCGAACCCGACGGCCCGAGCAGGGTCAGGAACTCACCGCGGCCGATATCGAGCGTCAGATCGTCCAGCGCACGGAACGAGCCGAAGCTCTTGCCGATCCCGATTGCCTTGATCTCTGCGGCACGGCCGGGTTGCTGCATCCTGCCTTGTCCTCAATGTGATTGAAATCGTAGGCAGGCCCGCGGCTCACCGCAACCGAATAGTTTTCGCCTGATCGGCAAATTTGATTCATCTATGGCGCCAATCTCCCCCCTCGAGGGGGAGATGGCCGCAAAGCGGCCAGAGGGGGTCGGTCCGACTGGGCTCGGCCTGCTGCTGCAGATGGAGGCTGGGGCTTCACGCGCGGCGACCCCCTCTGTCGCCTTCGGCGACATCTCCCCCTCGAGGGGGGAGATTAGCTAATCTCCGACAGTTTCGACCTCAGCCACCTCCCGAACGCCTCCAGCACGGGATGCGCCGCCTTGGCATGCTCGGAAACGAGAAAATACGAGCGTGGCGAACTGATTGCGATGTCGAAGGGGCGCACCAGCCGGCCTTCGCTCAGCGCCCGGCGGCTGGTCAGTTCGTCGCCCATGGCGATGCCCTGGCCGGCGATGGCGGCCGAAAAGACCAGGTTCATGTCGGAAAAGAAGATGCCGCCCTCGGTGTCGGGATTCTCGACCTTCGACAGCGCCAGCCAGCGCGCCCAGTCCTCGGTGTCGCCGAGATGCAGGAGATTGGCGCGCAGCACGTCGGCCGGCCTGGAAAAGCCGCCGATCTTGTTGAGCAGCGTCGGGCTGCACAGCGGCGTGAACGAGATCTCGCACAACAGCTCGACCGCCCGGTTCGGCCAGTTGCCGACGCCGAAGGCGATGAAGGCGTCGGCGTCGGCATTGCTGACGTCGTCCAGCCGCCGCGGCGTCAGGATGCGCAGCGCGACATCGGGGTACATCTGCCGGAATTCGCCGATGTGCGTGCACAGGAACAGCGAGGCGAAGCCCGGCGTGCAACTGACGCTGAACGAGCCGCCGACGCCGGTGCCGGCATGGCGCGTTACCGCATCGCCGAGCACCGTCAGCGCCTTGCGCACGTCACTGGCGTAACGCTGGCCGCGCGGCGTCAGCGCCACGCCCTTGCCGATGCGCTCGAGCAGGTCGAAGCCGAGATCGCGTTCGAGCAGCCGCAATTGGTGGCTGACCGCGCTGCGGGTCAGATGCAGTTCGTCGGCAGCGCGCCAGACGCTGCCGTGGCGGGCGAAACTGTCGAGGGCGCGCAGCGCCTGCGTCGAGGGAATTCTCAAGAGGTGAACCGAATTTGCATGAGCCGGGAAAACATATCACTTTTTGGCGAGGCGCTTCACTGCTTTCTTTGACCGATGGAGGATCCGGTGACCACCTCGGCCCAAGCAACCGCGCTTGCCTGCCTGGACGACATCCAGCCGTCGCTGTCGGCGTGGACGCGGACGATCTTCGATTTCGGCGAGACCGCCTGGCGCGAATACCAGTCGGCCGCCTGGTATGTCGAGCGTCTGAAGCACGAGGGCTTTTCGGTCGAGGAAGGCTCCGGCGGGATGCCGACCGCCTTTTGCGCCCACTGGACCAACGGCGCCGGGCCGACGATCGGCATGTATGCCGAGTATGACGCGGTGCCGGGCAATTGCCAGGATGCGGCGACCGTCAAGCGACCGCGCCCGGGGCTCGGCGCTGAGGCCGGCGGCCACACCGATCCGCATTCCGGCCTCGGCATTGCCAGCCTGGGCGGGCTTTTGGCGACCAAGGCGGCGATGCAGCGCCACGGCATATCGGGCACGCTGCGCTTCACCGGCGAGCCGGCGGAGAAGGTGCGGGGGTCGAAGCCGATCCATGCCGCAAAGGGCTACTACGATGGCCTCGCCGGCATGATCTCCTTCCATCCCTTTTACATGCTGCCGCTCTGCAACACGGCGCGCTGGGACACGCATTGCGGCGCGGCCTATGCGATGATCTATCGCTTTGTGTGCGACGAACCCGAAAATTGGGTTCGCGCAAGCGATTGTGCACCGATTCCGCAGGCGCATTCCGCGGTGCGGGCGCCCGGCGCCAACGACGCGCTTGTCATGATGTACATGGCGTCCAAGGCGCTGCGTGATTCCATGCTGCCGCATCAGGGCGGCTGGTCGATCAGCGAGGCGATCCTGACCGCGGGGCAGGCGACCGCCGACAATCTGCCGGCCGGACTGGCCGAGATCCAGTACATGATCCGCGTGCCGACGCTTGCCATGGCCGAGCAGGTCACCGCCGTGCTCGACCGCAATGCCGAAGCCGCCGCGACGATGAGCGGCTGCCGCCATGAGCGGCACTGGGTGTCGAAGTCGCGGCCAGGGCTCGCCAATCATGCCATGGCTGACATTGCCTACGATGCGCTGTCGACGGTTGGGCCGCCACGCTGGGACGAGACGGCCAAGGCGATTGCCCGCGAAATCCAGGTCAATGCCGGCGGCGCGGCGACCGGCGAGCCGTTCATCGCCGAGTTGGAGCAGCTGATTGCGCCTGAGGAGGCGGAGGCGTTGCTGCGTCGCGACTTGCCGCCGTCGCAGCTCAATTCGACCTCCGACGATTACACCGACATGTCGTGGCAGACGCCGACGGCGCGGTTCTATGTCGCCCGGCCGGCGCTGCGTTCGCAAAACGGCCAGGCATATCCGTCCTGGGCGATGAATGCGCTGGGCGGCATTTCCGCCACCATCGATCCGATGGTTGCCTGCGCGTCGAAGACGATTGCGTTGGCAGCTCTTCGCCTGCTGGAAGACAAGGCCGCCCGCGATGCGGCGATGGACGAATTCGTCGCCCGCACCGGCGGCGGCATTGGTGGCAGCAATTGGCTGGCGCCGCTTTGCGACTACGAACCGCCGATCCATTTCCGCTGGCCGGAATATGTCACCACCCCGCGCGGACGGGACTGGTGGATACCAGGCAACCCGCAAGCCGCGTGATCACTCGAAGCCAGGAGAATGCCATGACCGTTCACGACCGCATCGTAGCAGAGCCGTTTTCATTGCAGCGCCGCAACCCGACCGGCGGCACCAAGCCATTGACCGCCTGGGGCTTTGCCAACGAGACCGACGTCCTGACCGACGTGCTGCTCGGTTCGTCGAATTTCCTGCGCCATCTCTCGACCAGCTCGCTGTCGCGCAAGCATCTGCGTGAGGCGCCGTGCAACGTCCAGATCGCGCAGGCGCAGCACAAGGACCTGGTCGCCGCTTATGAGCATTTCGGCGTGAACATCCACTGGCACGAGCCGACGCCGGAGCTGCCGATGCAGGTCTATTCGCGCGATTCCAGCGTCATGACGCCGTATGGCGCCATCATCACCGCGATGTCCCAATGGTGGCGGCGCGGCGAGAACTATGCGGCGATCCGCACCTATGAGAAGCTCGGCATCCCGATCTACGACATGGTCACCGCGGGCACTTTCGAAGGCGGCGACTTCAACGTCATCGAGGACGGCGTGGTGCTGATCGGCTGTGGCGGCGCCCGCACCCAGGAGGAGGGCGCGCGCCAGGTCCAGGCCTGGTTCGACAAGGAGGGCTGGGAAACCCGCATCGCCTTCATCGACGAATATTATGTCCATATCGACCTGATGGTGGTGCCGATCGCCGACAAACTGACCGCCGTCTGCCTCGCCTGCACCGAGCCGGGCATCGTCGACTGGCTGAAGGGCAAGGGCCACGAGATCATCGACGTGCCGTTCCAGGACACGATGGCGCTCGGCTGCAACTTCATGTCGCTGGGCAAGGACCGGGTGATCGCGCCGACCTCCAGCCAGACGCTGATCGGCCAGCTCAAGGCGCGCGGCTTCGAAGTGGCGGCCATCGACATGAGCGAGATCTCGAAGACCGGCGGCGGCATCCACTGCATGGCGCAGGCGCTGAAGCGTGTGCCGGGCTGAGGGACCGCCCTTTAGCCCGGCCGCTTCCGCGAAAGCGCCATTGTCAGCAACGTCGATCCCGCCTGGCTCGCGGCACGCCTACAGCACGATGAGCTTTCCCTTGTGCAGACGCTTGGCGCAACGATAGGCGAGATCGGCGGCGACCATGTCTTCCATGGCAATGCCCATCGCCTTGTAGGTGGTGATCTGTTGATCCGAAACGCGGCCCGGCGCGCGGTCGAGCAGCATGGCGCCAAGCTCGGTGCCGAAATCCGGGTCGAAGCCGGCAAGCTCGCAAGAACCGACCGGGGTCGGTTTGAACGCATCCCTGGTCTCGACAAAAAGACTGGATTTGCCGATGAGCTCGATCGCCATTTCACCGCCGGGTGGTGCCACCCCGACCGACGAGACGTGCGTGCCCGGCCGAACCCAGTCTGCCTCGATCACCGGCTCGTAGGAATGCGTCGCCAGGCACACCACGTCGGAACTGCGCACTGCCGCCTCGAGGTCGGCGACCGCCACCACCGACGGATGCAGCCGGGCAAGCGCTGCCGCATCGTCGAAGCTCTTCGAAGCGACCCGGATTTCGGCAAAGTCGCGCACCAGCGGCAACAGATGCAGGTGCTGGTTGGCCTGCACGCCGGCGCCGACCACTGTCGCTATCCTGGCGTCCCGGCGCGCGAGCGCGCGCACCGACAGCACGGCGGAGCCGGAGGTTCGCACCGCGGTTATGAAGGTGCCGTCCATGATGCAGACCGGCAGGCCGGACAGCGGATCGAACAGGCTGATGGTGGCGAGGTGGCTGGGCAGGGTCTTGGCCAAATTGCCTTCGAAGACGTTGACGACCTTGACGGTCAGGTTCATGCCCTCCATCCAGGCCGGCATGGCGAGGCTGTAGCCGGCCCCTGGGATGTTGAGCTGTGGTCGGGGTGGATTGACGACCCTGCCTTGTGACAGCGCCTTGAAGCCGTCTTCCAGAACATCGAGAAGCTTGCTGAGATCGATGCACGCCATCACGTCGACTTCGCTCAGCACCAGGATCTCGGTCGCTCCCTTGCTGATTTCCGCCGCACTCCTGCCGGCTGGGCTGAACGCTTCCTTGGTCATCTTGCACTCCTTTTGTTTGCCGAAATCGGCTCACCACGGTTGCTTTGAGTGGGTGAGGGAAGCGCAGGCTATTGCGAGGTTTTATGTGATGAAATACGTTGATTTTGATATCTCTGCGTAAAATCAGCACACAAATCCCTGAGATAGAGTGGATTGTGAAAATGGACGACCTCGACCAGATAGACCGCAGCCTGCTCCGGCTGCTGCAGGAGGATGGGCGCCGGACGACGCTTGATCTTGCCGGGCGTGTCGGGCTGTCGCCGACCGGAACGAGCCAGCGGGTGAAGCGCCTGTTCCGCGACGGGTTCATCACCGCGGTCAGGGCGGTGCTCGATCCGCGCAAGGTCGGCAGGGGAACGCTGGTGTTCATCGAGGTCCGGCTTGACCACACGGCGCCGCATGTCTTTGACCGTTTCGCCGAAGCCGTGGCGAAGGCCCCGGAGGTTCTGGAGTGCCATATGGTGGTTGGCGGTTTCGATTATCTGGTCAAGGCGCGGATCGCCGATATGGCGGTGTTCAAGGATTTCCTGCAGCGGGTCATCCTGCCACTGCCCGGCGTGCGCGAAACGCACACCTTCGCCTCCATCGCCGATGTCAAGCCGAACGCCCTCTTGCCGGTGTGATCAGTGGAGGAGGGGAACGCTGTTCAGGGCGACCTGCACGCATCTTCGCCATCCTGTCGCTCCCTGGCGCGCCTTCCGGTGCAGAGATGCCGGAGACCGGCTCTAGCCTTGCGCGGTCAGCAGGTTCGCATCGCGGGCCAGCCGCCACGCACCATCAGCCTCCTTGCGCAGGAGCGTCAGCGTATATCCCGATTGACGCACCGGCTTCCCGTTCGGCGGCGTTGCGGTCATATCGATACGACCGCGCATGAAGGCCCAGTCGCCAAGAAGCTGTAGTTCAACGATCTCGTTCGTGCCGTCGACATGAACGCCGGCCATCTCCTGCGCGGCTGCCGCGAAGATCTCCTTGTCGAAGGGCTCCCGGCCGGGAACCATGAAGATCGCGTCGTCCGTCATCAATCTGAGGACGGTCGCGGTGTCTCCACGCTTGCTCGCATCCATCCACGTCTCGACCAGCTTTCGGATTGCTCTTTCGTCGTCCGTCATCCGTTGCCTCCCTGGCTTCTCGCCGTCATCGATACCGCACGGCGCTCCTCCATCGCCGCAACATAGGGCTCAGATCGCTCTCGTCATCGATTGCAGGGTTTTATCGACGTCGCGCTGCGTGGGATGGTCCGTGAAACGGCAGGTCTATGCCTATCTCCAACCGCCCGAGGCGGTGATGCGCTCGCCGGTCAGCCAGGATGCGTCGTCGGAGGCGAGGAACACCGCGATGCGGGCGATGTCGTCGGGCTGGCCGAAGCGGCCGAGCGGGGTCATGGCGATGACCTGCTTCTCGAACTCGCTGCCGACGATGCCGATCCGCTGCAGGCCTTCGGTGTCGACGCCGCCGGGCGCGATGGCGTTGACGCGGATGTTGCGGGCGCCGAGCTCTCTCGACATGGAGAGCGTGATCGAATCCACTGCGCCCTTGGTGGCGGCGTAGACCAGCGAGCTCGGCTGCGGGTTGAGGCTGGCGACCGAGCTTATGTTGATGACGCTGCCGCCTCCGGCGCCGAAATGGTTCACCGCTTCCCGGATGGTCAGGATGGTGCCCAGCACATTGGTGTCGAACTCACGGTGGAATTCGGCCTCGGTCACCGCTTCCAGCGGCTCGAATGCGAAGACGCCGGCATTGTTGACCAGGATGTCCACCGCGCCGAACGACGATTTGGCGGCCTCGAACAGGCGGCGCACGTCGGCCACTTGCGACACGTCGCCATGGACGGCAACGGCTCGGCCGCCTGCGTCCTTGATCTCGGCAACGACGCGGTCCGCACCTTCCCTCGACGAGGCATAGTTGACGACCACGGCGGCACCGGCCGCCGCAAGACCCTTGGCGATGCCGGCGCCGATACCCTTGGAGGCGCCGGTGATGATGGCGACCTTGCCGTTCAGCTTGCTCATCAAATCTCTCCTTTGTCGATGATGAGCGGTATTTAATGGTGATCGGATAGCGTATTTAGGATCACCTCGATCGGTTCTTTCGTGCCTGGAATTCTTGAATGACCACCATCCTCGAAAAGACCGCCGGTCTCGTCGCCTTCGTGCGCACGGTCGATGCCGGCTCGTTCCATGCCGCCAGCCGGCTGGTCGGCTCCAGCCCGTCGGCGGTGTCGAAGAGCGTGGCGCGGCTCGAGTGGCGGCTGGGCGTGCGGCTGATCCAGCGCTCGACGCGCCGGCTGGCACTGACCAGCGAAGGCCTCGCCTATTACGAGCGGGCCGCGCCTTTGCTCAGAGCGCTGGACGATGCCGAGGACATCGTCCAGATGGCGGATACTGCGCGCGGCCTGCTGCGCGTCACGGCATCCGTCGAACTCGGGCGCGGCCTGATTGCCTCATGGGCGCAAGCATTCCTGGCGCAGCACGGCGAAGTGAAACTCGAGCTCAGTGTCACCGACCGTCACGCCGACCTGATCCGCGAAGGTTATGATGTAGCGGTGCGCATGGGGACGCTGTCGGACACCGGGCTCATCGCGCGCAAGATCGCCAATCTGCCGATCGTGCTGGTGGCATCGCCGACCTACGTCGAACGGCGCGGCCGGCCGGCCTCAATCGAGGATTTGCAGAGCCACGACTTCGTCCGTTACCAGACGGCCGGCCGACCTTATCCCGTCACATTAGCCGACGGCGCGGTGATCGTGCCAAACGGGCGGCTCGATACGGACGACGGCGGCGCCATCCGGCAAGCGGCGCTGGCCGGAGCCGGCATCGCGCATCTGATGCAGTTTGCCGTGCAGGACGATCTCGACACCGGCCGTCTGGTCCGCATTCTGCCCGAGGTGGCGATGCCGACTATGCCGGTGCACATCGTCCATGCGTATGGGCGACAGCTACCGGTCCGCGCCCGGCTGTTCGTCGAGTTCCTGGCGGGCCGGATGGCGGCGCTGACGCGATAGGGCGGGAGCTCCGTGGCAAAGACAGCGGCGCTTCGTCGATGGCCATGCGGTAGCCTTTGAGCGTCGCTGCGTTGAAGTTGAATATTAAGCGTTGGCGCGGCGCGACGTAACGAGAATACCTGTCATCGAGCTAAAACGTAATCTCCACCGAAGCGGCGCTGCGGTTGGCCGGCCCGTGAAAGACGGCCTCGATGTTGTTGCCGTCGGGATCGAGCAGGAAGGCGGCATAGTAGCCGGGATGGTAGTGCTGCCGCTCACCCGGCGCGCCGTTGTCCGCGCCGCCGGCGTCGAGGCCGGCCTTGTAGAAGGCGTCGACCATCGCGCGGTCCTTGGCCTGGAAGGCAAGGTGGTGGCGCCCCGTCAGTTGTCCGCTGGCCGCCCGACTGTCGATGCTGGAGACGAATAGCTCGTCGGCCCAGAAATAATCCTCGGCGCTGCCGCCGATGGGAACATCGAGCACCTTGAAAACCGCCTCGTAGAAGCGCCGGCTTGCCGCAAGGTCGCTGACCACCAGCTGGACGTGGTCGATGAGACGGCCGCGATGAAGTTCCATGCCTGATAGCTCCTGATCGCCAGGTTGGAAATCTAGCTCAGGGCGGCGCACGGTCAATGCAATGGACCAATCGAGTAGGCATTGGAGCAATCGAGTGGCGCGATTTCGCGACTGGATAAAAAATGCAACCGGATTGTAGGATTGGAAATGTCGGCATCGTCCTTCGGACGCAAGCGGTGTGACGAAGTTCGAACGAAGTCGCGCCGTGTCCAAACGATCTCGGGAGAAAAAGCATGAGCCTTTCCTATCGTTGGATCATCGTCGCGGCTGGCGCCCTGATGACCTGCGTCGCCCTCGGGGCGATGTTCTCGCTGGCGATCTTCCTCGAACCGATGGCGCTCGACACGGATTGGTCGCGCGCCGGCATATCGAGCGCGATGACGCTGAACTTCCTAGTGATGGGTCTCGGCGGTTTCGCCTGGGGCGCCATTTACGATCGCTACGGCGCTCGCATTGTCGTGGTGACAGGGGCGATGCTGCTCGGGCTGGCGCTGGTGCTGGCCAGCCGCACCGGCTCGCTGCTTGTCTTCCAGATCACCTATGGCGTGCTCGTCGGCCTCGCGGCAAGCGCCTTTTTTGCGCCAATGATCGCGCTGACCACGGCGTGGTTCGACAAGAACCGCAGCCTTGCGGTTTCGCTGGTTTCGGCCGGCATGGGCGTGGCACCCATGACGATCTCGCCCTTCGCGCGCTGGCTGATCTCGGCCTATGACTGGCGCACCGCCATGCTGGTCATCGGCATCGCGGCGTGGGCGCTGCTGGTGCCGGCCGCATTGCTGGTGCGCCAGCCGCCCAAGCCTGCCGCGGACGGCGCCGCCTCCGATCTTGCCGCCGACGATACCGGCATGTCGGTTCCACAGGCGCTGCGCTCGCCGCAATTCATCGTTCTGGCACTGACCTTTTTTGCCTGCTGCGCGGCGCATTCCGGGCCAATCTTCCATATGGTGAGCTATGCGATGCTGTGCGGCATAGCGCCGATGGCGGCGGTCAGCATCTACAGCATCGAGGGCCTGGCGGGGCTGGGCGGCAGGCTTTTATACGGCGTGCTTGCCGACCGGATGGGGGTCAAGCCGGTGCTGATTACCGGACTGGCGATACAGTCGGTGGTCATCGCTGCCTATCTCGCCGTCAGCGAGCTTGGTCAATTCTACACGCTTGCCGTTATCTTCGGCGCCACCTATGGCGGCGTGATGCCGCTCTATGCGGTGCTGGCACGCGAATATTTCGGCCAGCGCATCCTCGGCACGGTGTTTGGTGCCGTAACCATGCTGTCCAGCATCGGCATGGCTTTCGGCCCGCTCGCCGGCGGCATGGTGTTCGACGCCTATGCCAGCTATTCCTGGCTGTTCATCGGCTCGGCCCTTGTCGGGCTCGGCGCGGTGGCGGTGGCGATGGCCTTCCCGCGGCTGCCGCGCAGGCAATTGAAACCGGCGTAGGGTTGGCGAAGGAGCACGCAGAGGTCGAAAGTGGACATCGGCTATGTCAGCTTTTGACCCCCAAGCTGCGAGGCGTTCATCGGCAGCGATAGGAGCCGGGTCAAGACTGTGCAGGACCCATCTCCCTTTATTACGATCATGATGCAACGCAGCGCATTCACGTCCAAATGTCGATTGCCGGTAGGCTGAGGTTCGGACGAAAACCGTCAAAGAATGGCAAAAGGGGCTTTTTCATGGATCGTGCGCCGCGCACTCACGCGACTATTTCAGGTCCGTTAACATTTTGTGTTTTCGGCGCAGCATTTTTTTCCTATCCTCCCCCCAGGGCTTTGCGCATTCGATTGCGTGAAGAACTGGCGTGAGGATCCCAAAAATGCCGCAGGCAAAGCGAGTCTTGGTGACGGGGGGCGCAGGTTTTCTGGGATCGTTCTTATGCGAGCGGTTGCTTGCTGAAGGCCACGAGCTTGTATGCGTCGACAATTTCTTCACAGGAAGTCGGAGAAACGTCTCGCATTTGCTCGACAACAGATCCTTTGAGATCATTCGCCACGACGTGACATTTCCGCTCTACGTAGAAGTTGATGAAATATACAACCTTGCTTGCCCGGCAAGCCCGGTTCACTATCAGTTCGATCCGGTCCAGACGACAAAGACCAACGTTCATGGGGCGATCAATATGCTGGGACTCGCCAAGCGGGTTCGCGCAAAGATCCTTCAGGCGTCCACGTCTGAAGTCTACGGAAATCCCGAGATTCACCCGCAGACCGAGGACTATTGGGGCAGGGTAAACCCGATAGGTCCCCGTTCCTGTTACGACGAAGGCAAGCGGTGTGCCGAAACCCTGTTTTTCGACTATTGGCGGCAGCACAGGCTGCGGATCAAGGTAGCGCGCATCTTCAACACCTACGGTCCGAGGATGCGTCCGGACGACGGCCGCGTCATTTCCAACTTCATCATGCAGGCACTGCAAAACAAACCGATAACCGTGTACGGCACCGGCGAGCAGACACGCTCATTTTGCTACGTCAATGATCTCATCGACGGTCTGGTTCGCCTGATGCACACGGCCGACGATGTTACCGGCCCAATCAATCTCGGCAACCCGGTCGAATTCACGATGCTCGAACTTGCCAATCTCGTGATCGAACTTACCGGAAGCCGATCCAAGATCAGGTTTTTACCTTTGCCCGTCGATGACCCAAGGCAGCGAAAGCCTGATATCGGGTGTGCCTTGCGCCAGCTCAATTGGAAGCCAAAAATCGCATTGCGCGACGGTCTCGCCACGACTATTGCCTATTTCGAAGGCTTGGTCTCGTCGGGATACGCTCGGTCCGCTGCAGCCGAATGAAAACAGTCTTGGTCACTGGCGGGGCGGGCTATATCGGCTCACACTGCTGCAAGGCATTCGCCGAATCCGATTGGTCGGTCATTGCCTATGACAACCTCTCGCGCGGCTGGCGCGATGCGGTCAAATGGGGACCGCTTGTCGAGGGCGATATTTGCGATCGCGTAGCGGTGGCAGCAGCGCTGCACCAGTATCGGCCGGATGTGGTGGCGCATTTCGCCGCTTACGCCTATGTCGGCGAGTCCGTCGAGCGCCCGGAACTCTACTACCGAAACAACAGTTTTGGGACGCTGGTCTTGCTCGAGGAAATGCTGAAGATCGGCGTCGACAAGCTGATCTTGTCGAGCACCTGCGCGTCTTACGGCGTTCCGATTCGTTCCCCGATTGACGAAACGCATCCGCAGTCGCCCATCAATCCCTATGGATGGTCGAAATTCATTGTAGAACGAATGGTGGACAATCTTTCGGATGCCCATGGCCTCAACGCGGTTGTGCTTCGGTATTTCAACGCGGCCGGATGTGATCCGGACGGCGAGGTCGGTGAGCGGCATGAACCGGAAACGCATGTCATTCCGCTCGCTATCGAGGCGGCGGTTAGATCGGGCCGGATTTTTACCATTAATGGCACCGACTTCGACACAAGGGACGGAACCGCGGTGCGGGACTATGTCCACGTCACCGATCTCGCCCGTGCGCACGTTCTGGCGGGGGAGAAGCTTCTGCGCGATCCGGGAGTCCACGTCTACAATCTCGGCACCGGAACCGGGACGACGGTGAACGAGTTGGTCGATGCGGTGAGCCGGGTTTCGGGAACGCGCCTTCCCGTAGCCTACGGTCCGCGCAGAGCGGGTGACCCGCCTGCGCTTGTAGCCGCGGCCGGGAAGGCGAGCCGGGAACTCGGCTGGAGGCCTGAGCAATCCGGAATCGACCGGATCGTCGAAACGGCGCTGACCTGGTATCGCCGCCAGTTGTGAGGATCTTTTTGCGGAAGAGCCCTACCGCATGGTCAAACAAGCAATCGAGAGCGGCGGCGACTGCGGCAAGCGAAAAATTTTCCTCTATCCGCTTTCGGGCCGCCCGACCAAGGCGTTCCCGCAAGTGCAGATCGTGCTTCAGGCGCTTCAGGGCCTGCGCGACTTCGTCCGGGCGATCCTTTCGAACCATCAGGCCACCCGACTCTCGGCCATTTGCCAAATGTCGGGAAGCCCCTGTGCATCGGTGGCGACGATGGGAAGACTGCAAGCCATCGCCTCCAGCGGTGCGACCGGCATGCCTTCGATGCGGGACGTCGTGACGTAGGCATCCGCCGCCGAAAGCCAGTGTCGGATCAGCGACCGGTCCGTAGTATAATCGGAAAGCCATCTCACATTCGGCAGTCCGGCCTCGCACAAGAGCCTGGCAAATATATCTCGGTCCTGACCGGAGCCGATTATCACCAGTTCGGATGACGCGTCCCCAAAAAGGAAGACAGGCTTTCAAGAGCACATCGAGCCCTTTCCGGCGGATGTCGATGCGCCCGTGATTGCGGCAATAAACGTCTCACTCGGCAAGCCGAGGCTTTTCCGCGCTTCCTGGCGTGCGATCGCTTTCCATTCCTCGACGTCGATCGGGTTGGCGATATTGGCCATGTCGAGTCGAATGCGCGGGTAGGCTTTGCTGAGCCGTTCGCGCTCAGCAGCCGATGCGACGATCAGGCCGCTGCAAGCGCGAAGCGATGCCTGCCGGGCGATCGCCTCGATCCGGACAATGTGTAGGGGAATGTGCATGCTGCGCGCCAGCCAGGCGAGCGCATCAAACCGGGTGTATTCATATTCCTAGGCGAGTATTACGTCATCCCTATTATCGATCGATCACGCTGCAATGCAGCACAGTCGCGCCAACATGAACTGTGAATAAGTCCGAGCTTCGGTCAAAAACTGTCAAAAATGGCCAGATTCGGGCGGATTTCGCGCATTTCTCAGGCCGTGCCTCACGCGACTATTTCAAACGCGTTAACATTTTGTGTTGCGACGCAGCATTTTTTTCCTATCGTCGCGCTGGGGCATTCGATGGCGTGAAGAGATTCCGTGGTGTTTAGGCAATCTGCAATCTGGTGGGCCCACTGGCGGGGGATGGCGCAGAGCCATTTGGTCGCTCCGCCCGAACCTCCGCAGCCCGCGCGAGACGCAGCGCTTTGAGCGAAAACGATCAGCCGCATTGCGCAGGCGCCGCTGTCCGCAGAGTGAGCAGCGGCGACCCGCGGCAACGATGTCATCGGAGACATCCAACTGGCGGAAGCGGCCGATGAGACGCGCCACGCAATTGGACGCGCTGAGGGCCATCGCCGTGACGATGGTAATGCATTCGCATTTCTTTGCGGCGGGAGGGTCTTCCTTCTGGGGCCACATCGGCGTGCGACTGTTCTTCGTACTGAGCGGCTTTCTGATCACGCGGCTTCTTCTGGACGCGCGCGCGGCCGCTGAATTCGAAACCGCACCCGCACTCAAATCCTTCTACATCAGGCGGGCGCTGCGTATATTCCCTCCCTACTTTGCCGTGTTGGCTTTCGTTTGGCTGGTCGACCTGGAGCAGTCGAGGGGATCGCTGGTCTGGCATGCGCTTTATCTGTCGAATTTCTGGTTTGCACTGCGCAACGAATGGACGCCTTGGGTCCTCGCCCATCTTTGGAGCCTGAGCATTGAGGAGCAGTTCTATATCGTCTGGCCATTGATCGTTTTTCTGGCGCCGCTCCGGCGTCTTCAGTCGATCTGCATCGGCGTCATCCTGTTGTCGTTGTCGTATCGCTTTTATTGGCCGATCACCGGAAGTCCCGACCTCGCGCGCGACCTGCTTCCGCAGGCATCGATGGACGCGCTGGCATCAGGTGCGCTGCTTGCAGTCTACCGAACCAGAACCGCTGTCTTGCCGCAGTGGTTGCGATTTGGCTGGCCGGCGCTCGCGGCCGCCTTTTTCGTCCTGCAGTGGTTTGCTCCGACGCCGGCAAATTCCGTGCAGGAATGGGTCCGCTGGCTGCTCTTGGAAGTCCTGCCTCTCGCGCCGCTGGTCGTGGTCGTTGCGAGCTGTTCCTCCGGCATTGGCGGTTATCGGGGGAAGTTTCTCAACCTGCCACCGCTGCTGGCCCTTGGTCGCGTCAGCTACGGCGTTTATCTCTACCATCCCATCGTCCTGTCGCTCGCGGTCATGTCCCAGCCCTGGATTCCGTTCAACGTCTCTGAGCAAGGGCCGGGGCGATTCCTGGTTGCGGGAGCGGCGACCATCATCGTGGCTTCGGTCTCATGGCTGCTTTTCGAAAAGCCGCTCAACAGCCTCAAGCGCTACTTCCCCTATGTTGCTCCAGGAACTGGCGCCGTCATCCTGGCAGGTGCCAAAACGAATGACGCCGGGTGGCTTGGAAGGACAACAGGAGTTTATTTCAGCGGCCCGCTCGATGGCCGCAAAGCATCCCTGGCACGCGACCTCCCGCGAACGGATCGGAGCTGACCATGGCTGCTCCCTTGGTGTCCGTTCTGCTGCCGATCTATAATGCCGGACCTTATCTGGCTGCCGCGCTCGCCAGCATCCTGCGGCAGGATTACGATCGCCTGGAGATCATCGCGACCGATGACGGATCGACGGATAATTCCCTGCAGATCCTGCAGAATTTCCGCAGATCTGACAACCGCATCTCCATCGTCTCACGCGAAAACCGGGGCCTCATCGCAACCCTGAATGAAGGGCTGGCGGTGGCTCGGGGTGATCTGGTCGCCAGGATGGACGCCGACGATATCGCCTATCCCTGGCGCCTATCGCGTCAGGTCGCACTCTTCAACCAGCGGCCCGACCTCGCCCTGTGCGGCGCAGGTGTCGATTTCCTGCTTGGCAAACGCATCGTCAAAGGCCTGCCTGATCCAGTTCTTCAGGAAAATATCTTGGGCATATTATCAATGTTCTTCACGATATTCATGCATCCTACGGTAGTTTTTAATAGGAACGCCATAAAGGACGGCGATCTATATTACAACGAGAGCTATACCCATGCCGAAGATTTCGATCTCTTCAGACGGCTCACCGACCGTTACCCGGCGGCTATGATCCCCGAAAACCTGATCGCCTATCGTATCCATGGCGACAGCGTGACGAACCGGCACAAGCGGGAGCTGCGAAGGACGCATTTGAAGATCGTGGCCGAAACCCTTGAGCGGGAAGGCCTCGCGCCAAACGCGCGGGACCTCCGCGACATCGGTGATACTGCCTCAATGGACACGGTCCGCCGTGCCGCCGATTGGATGCTTGCGCTGCAGGAGAGGATTTCCGGACTGCCGGCGGAAACGAGGCCGAGCTATGAGGCCGGCACGCTGAACCTGTTTTATTTCCTCTACCAACTCGTAGGCGATGAGATGCAACCGCTGTTGACGCATGAGTTCCTGACGCGGACTGCCAAATGGGACCGCATTCGGCGTCGCGAGCGGTACGCATTGCGTGCCGGCGCCTACGCGCCGCGGTTCAGTCTCGTCTCGATGTCGGCGACCAGGCAGGTAGACGCCTTGTCGCGGTACTTGCAATCCGTGCCGGCCGCGGCGGTTCTGCCTTCCCTTGGGTCGAGCTAGAATGACAGTCAAATCCCACCAGCCTCTGGAGCACAGTCGCTCGAGTATGCTTGCGCCCATTTCGGCCGATCCCCGGCCGCAGCACGGCCCGGCGCCGGAGGTCAGCTTCATCGTCTGCACGCGCAACCGCGTTGCGGTGCTCGAGCCTTGCATCAAGTCGATCCAGGCCGCGTGCCGTGCCCATCCTGCCTTCGCGGCCGAACTCGTGGTTGTCGACAACGGCTCGACTGACCGCACGGCAGAACGCCTGGCCAGCATCGCCGAACTGTCGGACATGCCATTTACGGCTGTTTGCGAGCCACGACGCGGATTGGCGGCGGCCCGCAACGCCGGTCTGGCGCGCGCACGGGGCCGTGTGCTGGTCTTCGTCGATGATGATTGCCAGGTCCATGGCGACTACCTCAGTGATTTGCAGCGACACTATGGGACCGGGGAACGGGTCGTCCGGGGAGGCCGCGTCGAGATCGGCGATGCCAGGGATCTGCCGTTCACGATCAAGCGATCGCTGGTCCGCGAGCGGCTTACATCGGATGTTCATCCCGGCGGCTTTGTGCTCGGCTGCAACATGACGATGCACCGCGATGCTGCTGCCCGTATCGGCCTTTTCGACGAGCGGTTCGGCGCAGGCGGCCCGCTGCGCTCCGCGGAAGATACGGACTATCTTGTGCGAGCGGTGCTGCTCGGAATCCCGGTCGAATATGTGCCCGACATGACGATTTTCCACCATCACGGCCGGCGAGATCACAAGGCGATCGAAAAGCTCCACCGCGACTACTGCCTGGGCAATGGCGGGCTGTGCCTGAAACATGTTCGCCATGCGCCTTGGCTGCTTCGCCATTTCTACTGGGCCGTGCGATCGGCTTTCCGGGAATTGGTGAAGGGGCCTCGGTTCGATTGCGAACTCAAGCTGTCGCACTGGCCGATCGTCGTCATGAATCTGCTCGGCGCGGCCAAGTTCGCGGTTCTCTCGTTGGCGAGACGGCCAGAGGCGCCGCAAGTGCGGCAGGATCAACAAGCACAGCATCAACAGGCAAATGCCGAGGCGAGGGTGAATACGCCATAATGCGACTGGTACCGCCGAGCCTGCCGATGCTGCGCCGCGCGCTTGGAAGGAAGCAACTGCGGCTGCTTCCTGCCGTGGTGATGCTGGGTCTTGTCAGCGCGGCTCTTGAAGGCTTCGGCATAGGCCTGATCATCCCCTTGCTGGGCATCATCATGGGCCAGGGGGATCAAACCGGAATGGCCGGCTTTTCTGCCGTGCTCCAGCATTTCGGATCTGACCTGAGCGAGCGCGAACGGCTGATCGTCATTTCGGCCGCCATTCTCGGCTCGATCGTCCTGAAGAACGTCTTCGCCTTCGCAAACACGCTGCTGACGACCTTAATCTATGGCAAGGCCAGCCATTCGATCCGCAGCGCACTGTCGGAGCAGTTGCTGCGGGTCGGTTATCCATTCTTCCTGCAGCAAAGTCCCGGACGGCTGCTCAACATCATCTCCAACGAATCCTGGCGGGCATCGGATGCGATCCAGATCATGCTGACGGCCATCGTCAGCGCATCGGCCGCAATCATTCTGCTGGCTTTTCTGCTGCTGCTTTCATGGCAGATGACACTGTTGGTCACGCTGGGGTTGGTCGTCGTTCAGATCGCGCACGCCGTGCTGTCAGCCAATTTGAAGGCGCCCAGCCGCAGCGTCGCCTCGCGCAACAGCGATCTTGCATCGCAGATGCTCCACCTCGTGCATGCCGGGCGTCTGATCCGCATTTTCGGACAGGAGAGCCGCGAGAAGGCGACGTTCGATCAGGCGTCGGACGCGGTTCGCCGGGCTGCTTTCGTCCTGCTTACGCGTCAGGGCGCGTTGCCGCCGCTGACCGAGATTCTCCACGCGATGCTGTTTCTGGCGGTAGTGATCGGAGCCTGGTTCGTGGGCGTGAGTTTCCCGCTGATCGTCGCGTTCGTCATCCTGCTCTACAGGCTGCAGCCGTATATGCGGGCCTTGCAAATGGCCTGGAGCCAGCTGCAAGGCTTGAGCGGATCGCTTGAAGAGGTGGTCTGGATGCTGGACCCGACCGACAAGCCCGAACCTCCGCGAGGACACCGACCGTTCCAGGGCTTGGCGCAAGGGATCAAGTTCGATGACGTGACCTTTACCTATTCCGGCAAGGACCAGCGTGCGGTGGTGCTGCATTCGGCGGCATTCGAGATCCGCAGCGGCCGCTCGACGGCGCTCATCGGCCGCTCAGGCGCAGGCAAGACGACGATCGTCAATCTCCTGTGCCGCTTCGTCGAGCCTGATGCCGGTAGAATTCTCGTCGATGGATCACCCCTCGACCAGATCGATCCCAGCCACTGGCGAAGGCATATCGCACTTGCCAGCCAGGATTTGGAACTGGTGGATGGCACCATTTTTGAGAACATAATCTACGGGCAGGACGCAGCCTCGGCCGGCGACGCCCAGCGTGCTGCAAAGCTGGCCGAAGCGCATGAATTCATTGAACATCTGCCGCAAGGCTACCAGACGGTCGTCGGCTACAGGGGCGTCAATCTTTCAGCCGGACAGCGGCAGCGGATCGCACTGGCGAGAGCATTGGTGCGCGATCCCGATATCCTCATCCTGGACGAAGCTACCAATGCGGTGGACGGACTGTCGGAAGCGGCAATTGTCGAGACCTTGAAGTCGAGGGCAGGCCGCCGCACGACCATAGTGATCAGTCATCATCACAGCACCATCTCATTCTGCGACGACGTGGTGATCCTCAGCGGCGGTCGCGTGAAAAAGCAGGCGCCTTTCGCAGCTCTGGCGACGCTCAGCATGGATGAGCTTTACCAGCATGAATCAATAGATTGATGAGGGATTGCGATTCTGCTTGCCGCGGTCGCCTTCCCGCCGCAGGCAGTATCTCTGATGTGGGGCTGCGGTTTTTCGGCAGTCGACTCCGGACCACGTCGGGACAGGAAGGCCGTCACTCGGCCCGGCGCGAAAAATTTGTCGCCGCAGCCTTGCCTCGCCGTATCGGTCGCTTCCCTGATTGCGGTTCGGATGCCGCTGTGCGATCCGGTGTCGCGACGTTTCCGACGAGCGATGCGAGCTAGGCCTCGCTGAGCGTCTCGATCTCGAGCAGCTTGCGCGCCGTCTTTTCCAGCAGGTCCCGTCGCCCGGTGAGGAGGCCGACGGTTCGCGAAAAAGCTGTGTCGACGATGCCGCGAACCTCCTCGTCGATAGCTTCGGCGGTGGCCTCGCCGTAATCGTGATCGCGCGGACCGCCGGCAAGTGGGTTGGGGCTCAGGAAGGAGCGCTGGTCCTTTTCCAGCGCCACATGGCCGAGCTTTTCCGACATGCCGTAACGCGTCACCATGGCGCGGGCGATATCGGTCACTTTGGCCAGGTCGTCGGCGGCCCCCGTGGACAGATGCCCGAACACGATCCACTCGGCCGCCCTGCCGCCGAGCAGCACCGCCATCTTGTTCTCCAGTTCCTCGCGGGTCATGAGGAAGCGGTCCTCGGTCGGCCGCTGGATCGTGTAGCCCAACGCGCCGACGCCGCGCGGGATGATCGATACCTTGTGCACGGGGTCCACTCCGGGCAGCGCCATGGCTATCAAGGCATGGCCCATTTCGTGATAGGCGACGACCTCGCGTTCCCTCGGGTTCAACAGCCGGTTGCGCTTCTCGAGCCCGGCCACGATGCGCTCGACCGCATTGTTGAAATCGTCCATCGTGACGACATCGGCCCTCCGGCGCGTGGCGAGCAGGGTTGCCTCATTGACCAGATTGGCAAGGTCGGCGCCGGTAAAAACCGGCGTCAGCGCGGCAACCTTCTCGGGATCGACGTCCGCCGCCAGCTTCGCCTTCTTCATGTGGACCTGGAGTATCTGGACGCGGCCTTGCTTGTCCGGCCGGGATCCGGAACGCGGCGCGGATCCGCCGCGCCCCGAGGCAATATTAGTTCCCCCTGAACAGGCGCATCAACCAACGCTGTCATGATCGCTTCGCTCCCGATACGCGCGGTTTTCCGGGTACTTGGTGTCGATGGAATGCGAAATGTGACGAGTTGCGGAGGGAGAGGACCTGAAATCCAACCTTCTCCGCGGATCCGCGATCACCTTCGTAGTCGGGGTGTTCGGCTGATGCCGTTCAGTCGACGTGTTCAATCTGCGGACCTGGGTCAACCGGCTGAGCCGGCGTGCAACCTTGCCCCTAGCCTGCCAGCGCCTCTACCTGACGGCGATGAAAAGCATCGGGCTGATGGCTGGGGTGGGCCATCAGCCTGCCTCACCAGATACCACACTCGCCGCCTAGCCTGCCTTGGCCTCGCCTTCCCGGCAATCATGCTGCTGGAGGCCAATTCCCGACGAAGAGCGATTTTGGGCCACCGGAGTGCCGGTGAAAGGGCCGTTGCTCAGAATTGACCTCCAGGAGGCACATTCTGGTGTAGGGATGGCGGCCGGCTCTGAATGGCCAGAGCGGACAGGTCACCGTCTCGCAGAGCTTTACCTCGTCCAGATGCTGGCCTGAGCAGTCCAGGCACTCTCGTCGAATCGCTTCGACCGGGCTCATTGGCTTATGGCCGGCAAGGCCAGCAGCATCGCGAGTCGGTGGCCAAACCCGGGCAAGCTCCCTCCTGGTCATGCCACTCCTCCAGCTCTGCCGCAGCGATCTCGGCGAAGGTCGGTTCGTCGCCCTCCAGCACTGCTGCCTGGCCGGTGAAGTCCTGCCAACGCAGCACCGCGACATCGACATAGGCTGCGTTCAGTTCGATCGCGTGACAGCAGCGGCCGGTCACGAAGGCGTCCTTCGCGATCGAGGAAGAAGCGGATCGCCCAGATTTGCTTTTGTGTGAAAGGCCGCTTCGTGCCTACTGACTTTCCGGCATTCCAAGCAGCGCGTCCTTGAATTGCAGGATCGTATTGAGAGTAACCCATTTCCGTTCTCCTTGGCGTTGATTGGCCGATGGAGAAACGAACAATGCCCGAGCTACAGCTCTGGGGTAGATTTGGGGCCGGTAGCAGACCCGCCGCTTCTGGCCTCGAATATCAAGAGCGGATCTTCAGGTCGGCGCAAGCATCATCGTGATCTGATCCAAGCAGACGTGTCAGTAAAATCCGGCGTCGCGCAAATGGGCTCGATTGCCTCAGACGTTGTGCTAACCTTCGGTCCCCACTCGGATCTAGGGGAAAAGGATGCCCTTTAATCATCGCCCAATCCAGATACTCGTAGAGCCGAGCGACTATGTGCTGCGTAATATCGGTGACATGGCGATGCTCTATGCTGCCACGGAGCGGCTTGCGCGGCTGTGCGACAATTCGACGATCAACGTTCTGACTGACGATCCGGACGCCCTTCGCCGCTTCTGTCCCTTTGCCACCCCCCTGTCCGCCGAAGGGCGCGCCCTATGGCTCAAGCCTGATTTCAGGCCGGCCAAGTTGAAGCGGTTCGTGCCCAAGCACTGGCCCGATCGCATTCGCCGACACGCGCCGAGGCTCGTTTCTCTGTTCTGGCGCCTTAAGTTTAGGCACATGCCGGATGCGCGCGCGGCACTTCTTCGCTTCACCGATGCTGTGGACAGGGCAGACCTTGTGCTTGTAAGTGGAATGGGCGGAATCACAGACGCTTTCCCAGAATATGCCCTGTCGGTACTCGAAACTCTGAATCTCGCGCTTGCAAGGAAAGGACGGCCGGTGGTCATGGTCGGCCAGGGGATGGGCCCGCTTGCCAATGCCGAGCTGAAAGCGCGTGCATCGGCCATATTGCCAAGGCTCCACTTGATCGCGCTTCGCGAAACGCGAGCCGGGCTTCCTCTGCTCGCGGAGCTGGGTGTTTCCAAGGACAGGATCTGCGCAACCGGCGATGACGCCATCGAAATGGCGCATGAGATGCGAGTGGATGAGCTTGGCACCGGCATTGGCGTCAATCTACGTCTTTCCTCCTATTCAGGAGTATCAGCGGATATTCTCGAAGGGCTGCGACATGTCTTAGGCGCCACATCGGATTCGCTCGAGGCACCCTTGATCGCCGTTCCAGTCTCATGGGTGCCTGGCGAAGCGGACATCGACGCAATTCGTGGACTGATGCCCACCGATGAGACCGAGCTGAACCGGGCACTCGCGATCCGCACACCGATCGACCTCATTCGGCAAATCCAGCGCTGTCGGGTCGTAGTCACTGGCAGCTACCACGCCGGCGTTTTCGCGTTGGCCAACGGTATCCCGACGATCGGGCTAGCCAGATCCGACTACTATGTCGACAAGTTCCTTGGCCTCGCCGATATGTTCGGCACGGGCTGCGAGATGGTGGCACTCGATCATCCGAACTCTGCCGAGAAGCTTCGATCGGCGCTCCGGCGCCTGTGGGAAGAGGCGCCCGCTATTCGCCCGGCGATATTGGCCAGGGCCGAAGCTCAAATCGCTGCCGGCCATACCGCTTACCGTCGCATTCGCGACGCGATCGGGGACCAAGGCTGAATCAGGGGCCGCCATGCTGGAATACAACAGTTGGTCGACAAGACTAAAAGCGCTCAGATGCAAGCTGTTCGGAAAGACCGACTTTGAGCGGTGGACCGATGCATCGGAATTCGAGGACTGGGAGGAAAGGACGAAAATCATTGCCCGGTTAGTGCTACCTGGGGCGAGGGTGATCGAGTTTGGCCTGGGAATGGGCAAGCTTCAACGTCATGTCGACCCAAGCTGCCAATACACCCCGTCCCCTCGGCATCGCCGTGGGGCGTGCGAACCAGCGCCGCGGTTCGTGAAGACTGTCGAGCAGGGCGCCGGGCGGGATTGCCTCGACGGGCTCGACCCCGATCCCGTCGAAGGCCTTCAACTCGGAGGCGCGAAGGCGAGCCCCTCTCCGAGCCGCGCCACGTAGAGCGGCTTGATGCCGCGCGTGGGTCGCGCGCCGCGATGATCCGCTCCGGCGTCGCCAGCACGAAAGCGAACATGCCATCAAGGCGGGTCAACCATCGCAGATCGGGGCGAATTCGAGGCAAATGATATCGGTCATTCAGCCTGGCCTATCGTAGCTGACGGGTTCGGACCTTGACGAAGCAATGCCAAATCCGAAAAACAGACAAGGATCGGTCGCGTAACGCTGCCTTATTGGTCAACCGGCGCCGCCGCGCGGCGCCGAATGGCGGCGGCCCGCAACGCCGGCCGGGCGCGTGCGAGAGGCCGTGCCGGTCTTCGTTGTTGATGATTGCCAGGTCCTCGGCGACTATCTCAGTGATTGGCAGCGACACTATGCCACTGGGAACGGGTCACCTGGGAGGCCGCGTCCAGATTGGCGATGCCAGCGATCTGCCGTTCACGATCAAACGGTCGCCGGTCCGCGAGCGACTGACCCTGATGTCCATCCCGGCGGCTTTGTCCTGGGCTGCAACATGACGATGTACGGCGATCTTGCAGCCCGTATCGGGCTTTTGGACGAGCGGTGGTTGGGACCTGGGGACCACGTTGGGACGAGGAAGGTCATCACTCGGCCGGGCGCGAGACGTTTGTCGCCGCAGCCTTGCCTCGTCGTACCGGTCGCTTCCCCGATTGCGGATCGGATGCCTCCGTTGTCGCACGATCCGGTGCCGAGAGGTTTCCGACGAGCGATGCAAGTTCAGCCTCGCTGAGCGTCTCGATTTCGAGCAGCTTGCGCGCCGTCTTTTCCAGCAGATCCCGTCGCTCGGTGAGCAGGCCGACGGTTCGCGCGAAAGCTGTGTCGACGATGCTGCGAACTTCCGCGTCGATAGCTTCGGCGGTGGCCTCGCCGTAATCGTGCTCGCACGGACCGCCGGCGAGTGGGTTGGGACTCAGGAAGGAGCGCTGGTCCTTTTCCAGCGCCACTTGGCCGAGCTTTTCCGACATGCCATAACGCGTAACCATGGCGCGGGCGATATCGGTCACTTTGGCCAGGTCATCGGCGGCCCCCGTCGACAGATGCCCGAACACGATCTGCTCGGCCGCTCTGCCGCCGAGCAGCACCGCCATCTTGTTCTCCAGTTCCTCGCGAGTCATGAGGAATCGGTCCTCGGTCGGCCGCTGGATCGTGTAGCCCAACGCGCCGACGCCGCGTGGGATGATCGATACTTTGTGCACCGGGTCGACGCCGGGCAGCGCCATGGCTACCAGAGCATGGCCCATTTCGTGATAGGCGACGACCTCACGTTCCCTCGGGTTCAACAGCCGGTTGCGCTTCTCGAGCCCCGCCACGATGCGCTCGACCGCATTGTTGAAATCGTCCATCGTCACGACATCTGCCTTCCGGCGCGTGGCAAGCAGGGTCGCCTCGTTGACCAGATTGGCGAGGTCGGCGCCGGTAAAGCCCGGCGTCAGCGCGGCAACTTTCTCGGCCTCGACATCCGCTGCCAGCTTCGCCTTCTTCATGTGGACCTGGAGTATCTGGACGCGGCCTTGCTTGTCCGGGCGGTCGACCAGCACCTGCCGATCGAAACGGCCGGCGCGAAGCAGTGCCGGGTCAAGGATTTCCGGGCGGTTCGTCGCGGCGAGCAGCACGACGCCGATCTTCGGATCGAAACCGTCGAGCTCAACCAGGAGTTGATTGAGCGTCTGCTCCTTTTCGTCGTGGCCGCCCATCATCGGGCTCGCACCGCGGGCGCGGCCCAGCGCGTCGAGCTCGTCGATGAAGATGATCGCTGGGGCCTTGGCGCGTGCCTGTTCGAACAGGTCGCGCACACGGGCGGCGCCGACGCCTACGAACATCTCGACGAATTCTGAGCCCGAGATCGAGAAGAACGGAACTTTTGCCTCGCCTGCAACGGCTTTCGCCAGCAGTGTCTTGCCGGTGCCGGGCGGTCCGACCAGCAGCACGCCCTTGGGAATGCGCCCGCCAAGACGGCCGTATTCCTGCGGGCTTTTCAAAAAATCCACGATTTCCTGCAACTCGGCCTTGGCTTCATCGACACCCGCCACGTCCTCGAATCTGACCCCGGTATTGGCCTCGACATAGACCCTGGCCTTGCTCCTGCCGATTTGCATCAAACCGCCACCCATTCGCCTCATCAGCAGCATCCACAAGCCGAAGAAGACGAGGATCGGGACGATCCAGGAGAGCAGGTCGCTCAGGAAGGTGCTTTCGATCTGGCCAGTGACGGTGACGCCGTGTTCCTGCAGCTGCCGCGCGAGATTCGGCTCGACGCGCGTGGTGATGAACAGCGGCTTGCCGTCCTGCGGTTCCTTGAAGCGGCCCTGGATGAAGCGATCGGACACCTGCACGTCGGCGATCTTGCCGTCGCGCAGCAGGGTCTCAAACTGGCTGTAGGGAATCTGCGCGATATTCTGCGTGGCAGTGTAGACATATTGGAACATCATCAGCCCGACGAAGGCGACGATCCAGTACCAGATATTGAACTGCGTCTTCCTGTTGCCCATGTCCATGGCGTCTCCTCCAGCGTCATATCGAAGTAGGTCGCCGAACCGCCACCGCCCGCGGGGTGGCGTGGCCAGCCGCGAAGCCGTTATGGCTCCCTCGCTCCAGCAATTGGATTTGCCATTGGAGCCGCGACAATCGGCTTCGGAGCGTGCCTTGGGAGAACGTCGGGGAGCGCAAAGTGTTGCAAGGAGTGCTGCGAGGGAGCCTTGGGATTCGCAGTCGCCCGCGACAGCTATCCGCCCAATCAGGACCGTCTTGAACGGAAATCGATTGCCGAAGGAGACGTTGCCGAACTCACGATGCCGAGCCTGCTGCAAGCCAGGCATCGTTTGGTGATCCGCTCCTCAAGAGGCGGCTGCTTCGGGCACGCCTTCCAAACAAAGCCATCCATGCTTTCTTTGAGGCCATGGAGCATTATCGGGGGTGGGAATTCCCGGTCCTCCAGGCAGCCGACCGATACCGACAGCGCATCCTTGAGCCCTTCTGCCCGCATGAAGACGACCGAGCCGCATGTGGTGCAGAATGTCTGCTCCAGCCATTGTCCCGACGAGCCGGTTCTGCGCCAGGATCTGGTCTCGCCTTTCTGGTCGACGAGGGCAGAACCGGCGTAGATGGCCCGGTACGAGAACGCCGTTCCGGTGCAGCGCTGGCACTCCATGCGACTGCACGCATAGACGCGTCGCGGCTCGCCGGCGAGGACAAGTTCCACGCTCCGGCATGAGCAGGTTGCGGTTCGCTTTGTGTTGCCGCTATGCATTCCGCTGTCTCCCGGCTGTGGCGCGACGAGCCATTTCGAAACAGGGGTGCCAGAGATGCACAATCATCTTCTATGCGCCCGAGCGAAAGCGCCTGTCGAAAGATCATATCCATGGCGCGCGGCATAGCCGCGTCGAGCCCTCGCTCCTCGCATGCCTCAAGCAGATGCTGGAAGGCGCTGTAGTGGGCGCCCAACGACGCCAGCGTCGCGTCGTCGCCGGCAAAACGGCGTGCATTCGTTCTATCCACCAGGTCGAACAGAGCGGCATCGACAACAGGCTTGAATCCGGAAAGATGGTTCCTGAACGTCGCCAGGTCGAGACCTTCGGTCTCGGCGACGGCCATGCCCTGGAGTGCTCCGAAGAGCCCGCCCCACATCTGCGTGAGCAGAGCGGTATCAAGCGCTGAGGCTTGACCCGGCAGTTCCCCGACATAGCTCGTGGCGCCGCCGAGTGCGAAAAGCAGGGGCTTGTGCTTCTCGTAAACGTCACGGGAACCCGAATAATGCAGTGCGGTCTCTGATTTGCCGATAAAGTCCGGAGTGGCCATGATCGCTCCGTCCAGATAGCCGGCACCATGCGCTTCCACCCAGCCGGGCTTCTTCCCGCGCCAGACGCGGTGAGCCGGAGGTGAGTTGCACGACGGCTTTGCCGGCCAATGCCGAAGCGATGCCAACCCGCTTCAGCAAAGCGTCGCTGGCGGCATAGTCGAGAACATTGATGATCACGACGTCGGCCGCTCGGATCCTATCCTCCACTGAAGGGGCTACCTTCGCGCCAAGGGCCGCCAATGGATCGCACTTTGCCGCGGTCCGATTCCAGACCCATGTTGGATAGCCGCGATCGAGCAGCGTTCGAGCAATGGACGAGCCCATTCGGCCCGCGCCGAGCACGCAGACATTCGATGTCATAATTACTTCTCCGATAGACTGATGGCCCTTTCGACGAGGGTCCGTTTTATGTTCGGCGCGCTCGATCGGAAGATATAAATTCTCGCTGCGTTCAAGAACTCCAATACCTGTTAGCGCGAAGCGCCGGCATGCTCCAACTTCCACATGTGGTAGAACGAGCTGTCTTCGTCGCTGAGCAATTCTCTAGGAGACCCCTGTTCAATAACTCGGCCCTGATGCAGAACAATAACATGATCGGCAGACTGTATCGTGCTGAGACGGTGTGCGATGACAACGATCGTCCTTTTGCCCCTTAGCTCGTCTATGCTAGTCTCTATTGCTGTTTGCAAAGCAGCGTCTAAGGCGCTTGTCGCCTCATCCAGGATCAAGATTTCTGAGTTTTTTCTCAATGCTCGGGCAATAGCGATTCTCTGTCGCTGACCTACTGAAAAACGGTGACCTCGCCTACGGACTGGAGTATCAAGCCCATCCGGAAGGAGGGCAACAAACTCGTGAACCTGCGCAGCCCGCGCGGCATCTTGCACGCTGTCGCGATCCCAATCTTCTGCTCCATAGCTTATCACATCTAAAATAGTGTCCCCAAGAAGTTCAGCGTCCTGCCCGGCAAATGCGATCCGCTCTCTCCAGTCTGTTAATCTAATGGAACGAACATCTACCTCATCGACCAACATCGTACCCCGGGTGGGGTCAAAAAAACGGCACAACAGAGCTGCCACAGTACTTTTTCCAGATCCAGAAGAGCCGACGAATGCAGTCAGACGGTTCTTCACTATTTCAAAACTTGCGTCACAAATAGCTGCCGTGTCGCTACCCACGTAGGTGAAGCTCACGTTCTCAAATCGAATGCTCCTGGCCAGCCCACTGAATGCCCGTGACCCGCTTGATTCCTCCGGCTTTTGAAGCACGTCCCTGATATGATCCAGCGTCGGCAAAGCTCGGGACAATTCGACTCGCACATGATTCAGCATTCGAACGTGAGGCTGCAGTCGGTACAGAAGGACGAGAAAGGCGACTAGCGTACCCGCGGGGATACCCATGCTCCAGGAATAAGCTACGATAACCAAAAGGAGCGGCGCAAAAAGAACTTCTGTAATGGGGCCTATTATCGCGGCAGCTTTTTCCACGTCAACTGACGCTGCACGATCACGCGCTGCTATATTAGCGAATCTTCTAAACTCCCGCTTCTCTCGAGAAAATAGTTTAATTACCTTTAGAGCCTCCAACGTTTCGATCAGCCTCGATGAGAGCTCTGCGCTGGTTTCTTTTGCGATAGCGGCTCGACGCCTCACTCTCCTAGTAAGAATGATAGTAACAACACCAATGAGCGCTAAACCAGCTAGGGAGACTACAGTCAGTCGCGGAGACAGAAGAAATAGAATTACGCAAAATGCAGTAATGGAGAACAGGCTAACTAATCCTTTCGCTACTGCAACCACGAACTCACCTGCGAGCCACGTCTCTCCCTGGACGATGTTGAACATTCGGCCAGAACTGCTACTGCTGACAAACTGAAAATCGGCGCGAAGCAAACTGTCAAATAGTGACGCACGCAGGTCTAAAACAATCTTTTTGCTGATAATTAGCGCAACAAAAGAATATAAGTATTGAATAGCAGCCTTGCTTGCGAACAGGAGTAATACACCAAATAGCAATGATAGTAAAACGGTTGTCTGATTAGCTGCCGGCCAAATATCCGTTGCGCGACCAAGTAAAGGGAATACTACAGCCACATCGGGCGATCGAAACAGGTAGGATATAAGCGGAACGAGTATCGCAACCCCGATGCCCTCAACCGCAGCAGAAGCTACGCCGAGCATGACCAGTGTTGGGAATGCCCACAAGTGTGGTCTCAGAAAGGATCTTAGGAAATATGCGTAGGCGTGGTTCACGATGTCGGTACCACGCCAGCAACGGCCAATCGTGCGGCTACCGCCCGGCGTCGGTCGTGCCTATCCGGAATACGCGGTTCAGTCTGCAATCCCTCCTCCGGCGATATTTCATGAAAATGGCGGATATGCTGTCTCTTGCTTTTGACGGAGTGATCTGAAGACGTCCAGCCGAACCAATCTTTCAGTCGGCGCGAAATCCCTCGCGTCAACGATCGCGCTATTCTCAAATTTAATGCGGATTGAGGATCGATCAATATCGTTCTCGCTAGAAGCGCCAGGCCTTGACGAAACTTCCCTTCACGCAGCGACCCCTCTGCTAGCCAGCTAGCGTTCTCGCCCACCGCCCAGCGGAAGAGAAAGGCCGGGAGTTCGGGGTGCCGATTCCGTACTTCGCGCAGGACAATCTGCCGCGATTTAAACATTTTGAAGATATTGCTAGACATACTGCCATCCGAGAGGCGGTACCCCATGAGATAGGAATCGACTATTCGTACCGTGTATCGCTCCGAGATGGCGAGAAACGCCCTTGTGTCCTCTGCCCCTTGTGCTCCCCTGGCCCGAAGACTGGGATCAAATCCTCCTATCTCCAGCAGGCATTTCCGCCTTACCAATACCGCGCTGCCCCCGCCCATGAAATTGAACAAAACGAGCAATGGGTAAACGTACCCCTCATAGGGTGGGAAGTGTGGGCTATTTATAATCGCTCCATCGGAATCGACCTCTCGGTACCTGCAGTAGACTATACCAATGTCGGCGCCCCCGCGCTGCATGACCTCCATCTGCTTAGAAATCTTTTCACGGTGCCAGAGGTCATCCGCGTCGAGGAAAGCAACGTAATCGCCTTGCGCAGACGCGATCCCGGCATTCCGGGCGACAGCGACGCCTCCATTCGCCTGATGTATCAATCGCACTCGCTTGTCGCGAGCAGCACACTCACGCACGACGCTGGCGGTGGCGTCCGTCGACCCATCATCAACCACGATGATCTCAATTGAGGGCCATGTCTGCTCCGCTGCGCATCGAACAGCGTTTTCTACGAACCCACAGCCATTATGGACCGGTATCACCACGGATACTAGCGCAGCGGATTCATCACTCAGATTGGCCATGGATCAACCGCACCTGAATCTAGTGGTGATAGTTTGCTGCCATCTTGGTGACATCAGCGTTCAGGAAATTCAAATCCAAAACCACACTACAATTCACTGGCTTCCCTGCCCTGGTATTGGTTTAGAAGCTCCGACCTAGCAAATCAGTCGCCTGCGAGAGGCGCGGCACCTGACGCCACCTGCTCAGCACGTCAATGGGGTCCCCGGGGATAACCTAGTGATGATGCTATCAGATCGATGTAAGCAGCCGGCGCGTGCTGGCCAGCCCACGCAAGGGTCAGAATTGCGCTCCTGAATTTCCCGCTTCTGTTTAGATCCCGCACAGCTGCCTTGATCATTTGCCTACCGTACAATCTTTTCCAAAAGCCTATGCCGTCTCTATAAGCTGCTTTATAGGATCGGTCGCTGCCGGTGTGCATCTTTTGGCGCCTTAAAACCAACAATGCGCTCCGCAGCATCTTTTGGTAATTACGTGACATGTTATAGTCGTGCTGGCGGTACTCGGCAACTATTTCGCTGTACACTTCGATCGGGTACTTTCGAGCAAGGCGCAGGTAAACGTCATAATCTTCGCAGGCTTCCAATCCCGGATCGAAACCTCCCTCCCGAACCAGGATAGAGCGATCGTAGAGTACCGTACCGTGCATCGCGATAAAATTGCCCCTAAGAAATCCTTTATAAGGATCGCCTTCGTATGCGGGCGACCGTTCCCACAGGGCAACTCTATCCAGCGACACCCCACGGTGCCCGCCACATACAAACGCGTATCCAGCCCGCGTGATGAGTGCGGCCACGCCCAGCTCGACTGCATTGGGCAACAGAATATCATCGGCGTCTAAAAACGTCACGTAGGCACCAGTCGACTTAAGCAACCCGGCGTTGCGCGCTGACGGCAATCCGGCGTTCCTCTGGTGAAGAACAATGGCATGTTCTAACTTGTTCGCCACCTCAAGCGAGTTGTCAGTCGACCCATCGTCAACCACCAGTATCTCGACATTTCGATAGGTTTGCCGTCGAGCACTGTGAAAGGCATCTTGCAAAAAGGTGCCGTGGTTGAAGCATGTGATAACAATACTAACGAGTGGATCCCGCTCGCCCACGGTAAGCTTCCTCTCTATCTCTAGACGCACCTCGTATTCACGGCGCGCTCGAGCTCGTCAGACTGCTGTACGCGCGGGTCAACGTTCTCGCGACTCGACCCATTACTGGGTGCCGATACCGCCAAAGTGCGCGCTGAAGTTTTCTCCACTCGTTTGATTGCTCCATCCCAACAGATATCATATGACCTTCCAACCAAACGAGAAACTGGTGCCGGCACTTATGAAACTCACCTTCTTGGCGTACGATTTGGCTGCTCGACGTAGACCTCTGTCTGTAATAGTCGCAACAGGCGCTGGAAACGTAAACAGGCGTCGAGGTGTATACCTTCGCCAGGAACACTTGGTCTGTGAATACCCGTTTGAATTCATCGTTCCAACCCCCAATTCGGTCGACAACATCCGATCTCACCAGCACAGAATTCATCGACGGCGACGCGCCTTCGCCCAAAGGGTACAACGCTGAGAGCAGAGCAGGAGGCCGCGCCAAGCTGTTCTGAGGTGCACCGACGAGCACAAACTCATCTTTGTCTTTGTCTTCAGCGCGACCCGTCCACCGATGCCAATATACCGTCGACCCAACCACCATACCGGCTTCTGCTATCATTTCAAAAATTGATAATTGTTGCTCCAGTCGATCTGGAAGCCAAACGTCATCGGCATCCAAGTATGCAATGTACTCGCCTGACGAATGTTCGCGCCCTAGATTGCGCGATGAACTCGCCCCCAGATTTCGATGCCCGAAATGCTCTAAGTATCGAATTTTACCCGGCGACTGCTCCGCGTAACGTTTGGCGACGTCTGTGCTCTCATCTGTAGAGCCGTCGTCAATAAGGGCTAATTCCCAATTTGTGTAAGTTTGATCCAACACGCTCTCGACTGCCTCCTGTAAGAAGGAACCTGCGTTTAGAAACGGGGTTATGATCGAGACCAGGGGACGATGCGATTCCACCAAGTACTTCCGTTCCTGTTTGGCAAGTGGCGTTATGCTCGACATTTCTGAAGTGCCTCAATCCTGGAGAGGGTCCAATACCCGAATGCGGGGTAGTATCCCGTTGGCAGTCCAGGAAAAGCAGGCTAACCATTATAGCAAGTTGGTGTGGTCTCCTCAACTAGGCGTGCAGTGGGTGCCAAGGATTGGAGGTGGAGCGAAGCGGAACCGAAGTGTTACCCCGCGATACCTCAGGTGACCGCTATCTGAACCCATGCCCCCGAAATAGGAGGCCGCCTGCGAGCAAGTTGACCAGATATCACTGACGTCTTTGCGGATGCTTTCGGATTGCAGCAAGCACCGCGCCGTCATCCAAGCTACATTCAACAGAACCTACCGCGGCCAGCGCGTCAGTGGCATCGACCGACTCCCCGCCCGGTCCAGGCCCTCTGATAACGAAATGTCCTTTCTCACATGTGAAGTCCCACTTGTGCAGCTGCTTGTACGATTTCGTCTTTCCTTCGTTTTCAGCATGATAAAGCACGACGAAACCATCATGTTTTGTGACCGAGAGCATTTGTTGTATTGCCTTGAGTGGACTAGCCGTGTGATCTATACAATTCTGTCCATGCACGATGTCGAAACTGTTATCTCCAAATTGGCTGCTAAGGTTTTCGGCGTCACCAAAGACTGTTCGCACAAGAGGTTGGATCCCAAAATCCCTCAGAACTTGATCATATTCTGATGCCAACAGGTCAGTTGCAGTAATCACCTCTTTCGAGGCATGCACTTTGCCGAGCTTCGTTAAGGGGCCAGCGCCCACATCGAGTATGCAAACTGGGTTGGTCATCAACCTGTCGACATATCGACCAACGTGATCCTGAATTGGTAAATTGGGGTCAAGAGACGTTGCTTGTAGTCCTCTGGCCAGAATGATCCCTGAGTGGAGAACCAGTGTCTCCAAAACAGAACTTCGTCGCTGAGCTGTTGGGATCGGCTGTCTCCCTCCAGCCAGCGCAGGATATTTCGTCCGAGCCGCCGAGCCCTAGTCAACACCGATGTCGATCTTCTCAGAAACTGTTCTCTAGCCATGACGGGACTCCTCGCGGTGAAGAGGGTTTACGGTCCGCTCTGGTCGCGTTTAGGCGTTGCTCGCCATCGCCACGGCGTAAGCCCCTCCGGAAGCCAGGTCAAGTGCAACAAACAGGTGGGACATTGCGTTCCGCCGACTTCGAGGTCCGGCTGCGGCCTCAGCCCTGCTTCCTCGTAGCTCCACCCGACCAAGTCCATCGCCTTCTCGCGCAGGCCGGCCTCGACCGGAGACGTCGGTTCCGGCCACGGTTCCGTCGACTCGCCGCCGCAGATCGCGATCCGGTAGGGTTCGCCGCTGCCCGAGTGCATCAATTGGCTGACGTTGATCTGGTAGCCATAGCCGCAGGCGTGTCGGTCCACTCCGTCCACGAGATCCTTTATCGAAAAGACGACATTGCGACCTCGGCAACCTCGTTCGAAATCTCGCTGCCCGCAATGGACTTGATGGCGTAGCAGACGACATTGACTGCAGGCGCGATGCCCGACACTTGGATCAACGGCCGCCAAACAAGACAAACTGTGCAGCCCTATAAGCTTCCGCTCGACGGCATCCGCTTTTCGATTTCCTTTAATATGTTGGTTGCGCGTGCGATGCGGCTATGCTTGGCCAGAAAGTCCGTCTTCGCCTGCAGCCCAATCTGATCCCGAAACACCTTGTTTTCGCGCAGGCGCTGAAGGGCTTTGACCCAGTCCGACAAGTTGTCTGGGGACACCAGAAGGCTGTTAACTCTATCCCTCAAAACTTCACGGATAACTGGCAGGTCGGAGGATACTATCGGTTTGCCGTGCGCCATATACTCGAAGATCTTGAGCGGCGACATTCCCTCAGCGATATTTCGACCGCCGCCCTGGCCCTGTACATTTCTGAGATAGGGCGCGAGTACTCAGAACTTCCGTTCGTTCCCTGAGAGTACGCACCTTGAGGTAAGCTATCGCCATCATGACAGGAGCTGCCAAATGAGGCGCAAGGAACCAGACAGCCGCGGTTTTGCTGCCGCGCTGCAGGCCATAGGCGGAAAGTGGAAAACCTCGCTGCTATGGGAACTGCACCTGCGGCCTTACCGCTTTGCCGAACTGCGCCGCTTGTTGGCTGGCGTCAGCGAAAAGGTGCTCACCCAACAATTGCGGCAGATGGAAGCCGACGGGCTGATCAGCCGGCGCGCCTATGACGAGGTGCCGCCTCGCGTGGAATACTCGATCACGCCGCTCGGCTTTAGCCTGAACGATGCGGTGACAGTCATGTCGGCCTGGGGCAAGCACCACGAGGCATGGAAATCGCAGCGTAAAGCGGCCTGGTGCAGGCAGACCCCGGCCTGGGAACCGAGGCCTACGGTGGTAATGGGTTCGTCGCTCTGCCGCGCACGCCCACGGGTGCTTTGGATCAGCAGTTCGGCATCCGCTTCTGTCGAACCGCAACCGACGCCTGCCTGCGCCGATTGCGGGTGCCGGCTTCGACCCGAAGCACCATTCAAGCAAAAACCCGCCCCGGTCTCCGGAGCGGGTCTGTTGCCTGAGGCGGAACTCAACACATGTCCGCAGCCGCAAGGTCGCCTCGCGATGCTGAAGATCTGGTTAACCCGCCATATTTGATTCAAATCCAGCTGTGGATGTTCGCCTTTGGGTAAATCGAAATGGGCCATCCTTGTCCAGCGGCGGGCAAAAGGAGAATCCATGACCAGTGACTTTGCCGCAGCCCACCTCCATCTTGAACGAGCCTGCCACTATTTGCGCGGCGATGACGAGACGAGCAGCGCGGCGCGCGCCGCCCTGGACATCCTGATCGATGCAATCGTCGCAGCCCAGTACAAGCGCCCGCCCGCGGACGTGGTGGAATTTCCCAGAACGGCAAAGCAGCGTTAGTCGGCGAAGCGCGGCGCATCCGCAGGATTAATGCGCCGCTTCAAGTTCTTGTTTCTTGACATGTCGTTGTCTTGATACTGCTGCGCGCCCTCGGGTCAGGCCCGAGGGCATGCCTTGGGTGACATGCAGGTGCGGGCGAAACAAATGGAGCGGGATGGCCAGTTCAAATCAAACGCATACCGCTTTGGGTCCGCCGTACCCTCTCCCAATGGCTGATGCTCGGTAGCAGGAGCTACCGACAACGCCGGATTGACTCTTACTCTGCGCCCGTGCTGATGTTGCAGTGCAACATAGAGCAACGGTTCCGAAGGCGGCAAGTGGTCCCCAGTTGGACGCCAAAGAACCTGCAGGGGAACTTGAGGGGGCTTAACTGGTGTTTATTGGGCAGCCACAGTACTCGAGCACGACGCCGTTATGGAACGTTGGTCTCGGCAAGATCACGAAAGTCAGCGGACGGGACACCACATTTGACGGGTTGTCCGCATTTGCCCCTTTCTGGGCAATGGCGGCGATCTTCAGTATCGCCGGTGATATCTATTCCATGCTTGGCTACAAGGGGCCGCTTTTTGCCGCCCTGAGCTGGTCGGTCGTCCTGTTCAGCCTGCTACTCCTGCTGTACCCGCGGCGAACCGAGCTTTTGATGGGGCTCGTGATGGTATCGCTGGTGCTGTACGCGCTGCGCATGCCGGTCGCTTCGAACAATAAGACGATCACGGCGGTGATGAATGGGGCTATCCTGCTCAGCGCAGCGGTGCTCTATCTACGGGCCGCCGGCCGCGGCGCCGCCCTGGACCGGATGGCCCTTTACCAGCAGATCCGGGTCGTCGCCCGGGCGCTGCTCGCCATCATGTATTTCTACGGCATCTTCCACAAGATCAACACCGATTTCCTCGATCCTTCCGTGAGTTGCGCGGTGGGCCTCTACGCTCCTCTGGCTCGTCCGTTCGGCCTCGAGGACAATCTTTTCGGCCGGTATCTTGCGATCTTCGCAACCTTCGTCATAGAGGCGATCGCGATCGTGTCTCTCTACTGGAAGCGCTATTTCGCCGTGGGATTCATTCTCGCACTCGTCTTCCATTACGTGATTCCGATCTCGGCCTATTCCTGGTACATGGACTTTTCCAGCCTAGTGTTCGCGCTGTATGTGCTGAGCATCCCTACGCCCGCCAGCGAAGCGCTCTATCGCAGCTCGCTGGAGTTTACCAATCCGCTGCGCGAGACGTTCGGCCGGGTCGGGATCTTGCTGCCGGGCGCGGCCATGATGCTGTTGGCGGTCACTCTCGTCATTCTGCTCACCTATGCTTTTCCCGGGCGCTCCTTCGACATGATGGTCCACTCCGTCTGGATCCTCATTTGGGCGGTAGTGGGCGGCGCGGCGATGGTCGTGCTGTCCCATGTGGCCCTGCAGAACCTGCCTTGCCGGACCGTCTCCTCGCCGCGCCAGCCGCTCTGGGTCTATTTGGTGCCGGGCTTGTTCTTCCTCTCCTGCCTGTCACCCTATGTCGGGCTCAAGACGGAGAGTTCCATCAACATGTTCAGCAATCTGCACACGGAAGCCGGCCAGACCAACCATCTGCTCTTTCCGAAGCCACCATACCTGTTCAACTATCAGAACGAGGTGGTGAAGATCGTTGATTCCTCGGAGCCCCATCTGGTCCGGCAGTCGCGGGCGGGCAATTACCACGTCCTCCTCGATGTGAAGAAACAACTGCGCCGGAAGCCCGAGGCTTGGGTGACTTACGTGAAGGATGGCGAGACGATTACCCGCGCCAACGCCTCGACCTTCGCAGGCGAAATGCCCAGCCTCCTCGAACGCAAGCTGCTTGTGTTCAAGTTGGTGGATTTCTCGCGGCCGAAGGCCTGCACCCACTGAACGCCGCTCTCACGAATGAAATTGGTAGATGTCGCCGGGCCGTCGACTTAAGCCATCCATTTCGTCAGGAAATGTCCAAAGCGCGTCGCGCCTGTAAGATTAACGCGCCGCTTTAAGTCCATGGTCGCTATCGCAAAACCGCTGCGCACCCTCGGGTCAGGGCCCGAGGGCATGCTTTTGGGCGACATGCTTTAGCGCCGTTCGAGGTCTGCAGGGATCAGCGAGCGGCCGCGAAGCCTCAGGGTGGCCCGGCGTCCGAGCTTAAGCGCCGGATAGATCAGCCGCGCGGCCGTCCTGTTTGAGAGAATCCTGCGGTTGAGCCAGCCGAAAAACGTCGAAGAGGAACTGAGGATCGCCAGGAGATTGATGGCTTCCTCGCCGTGGTAGACGCGGTCCTCGAAAACGAAGAGCATGCCCTCGTTCAGGTCGAAGCCCTGGCGCTGAAACCCGACAACGCGCGGATCGCCGGAGCGCGCGTCGAGCAGCTCGACAGGACCGACGGCGTCGCGCAGCCGGGCAAAGCGGACATAGCTCTGGCAGAAGATGCAGTCGCCGTCATAGACGATAAGCGCCGTCTTGCCGGGGGACTTCATTGCACCGTCGCGTCCTGACTGGTCTCGATCGGTGCTTCTCCGGAGCCATCGATCGCGCAATTGCTGTAGAACCCGCAGCCGGAAACGACGGGCAGGTTGCTGAAGGCGTCGAAGGCAGCGACGAGCACCAGCCCGACAATGCCGAGCATCAACATTTTCTTGTAGGCGGACAAGTCGCGAAGCATTTTGGTCCTTTGCTGCTTGGTACGGACCTGGTCGATCCGACGTCAAAGCGCGATCGATTTCAACAGCCCGCTGCCTTTCGCAATAACGGTAACCGGTGCCGGTCAACGTTTCCTATCGAAAGGCCTTGAACTGACACATCGGCACTGTCCCGATATTGTGCAGTGCAACAATGCGTGAGGATCGGCGAAAAATCAAGCGGAATGCTGAATTTTAGTCTGCGCGGTCTGGGGTTCAGGGACGCGGCATACGCATGGATTTCAACTCTGGCCATGGCTATTTCCTCATCGGCGGCTTCATCCTGGTCGGTGCCGGGCTCCTGATCCTTTCGCTGATCGTCAATATTCGTGTGGCACACAGCGTGCGCCACGATATGCGCCATCGTGAAAAGCTGCTGGAGTATTATCGCAACATCTTTTCCCAGCTTGGCGTGATCCTGAGAGGCGCGGGGTACTCGCCAGGTTACGAAGGTCTTGCGCCCCGCGACTGACACCCGTAACATGGGGTTGCAATCACGTCGAAAGGTGGTCATGCCGAGTTCGCATCCCTCGGGAGCTAGGTCGATGACCAAGGTACGGTGCTCACCGTTCAGAGGGCAGCAGCCCCAGTAGCGCGAAGCCAAGGCGTGAAACCATTTGGCAGGACCCGACAGTATGTGATGCCTGAGAGCGCCTGGGGAGTTCGCTACGCAAAATGTAGGATATTTGCCCATCGCCTCTTGCCGAAAATCGTCAAGAAACGATTGAGGCGGCTGATGAGATATGACCGACCCGGCGTCGGAAGGGTGCGCTTTGGCGACTTTGAGCGGACCGATCCGATCAGTCGAAATTTCGGGTATGATCGCGGAACACCAATTGATCGTATCTACATCGAAAGATTTCTGGCGGAACACGCGTCAAGCATCCACGGTAGAACGCTTGAAGTCGTGGACGACGACTACACGGCTCGCTTCGGAGGACCGAGAACGACACAGCGTGATATCGTCGACTTGCGCCCTGAAAATACCCGCGCGACGATCGTTGGCGACCTCACGAGCCTGGGCGCAGAATGGAACGATAAGTTCGATGCGATCGTACTGACCCAGACTCTGCATCTCATCTTTGATCTGCAGAAGGCCGTTTCTGCGCTCTTCCGGCTCCTCAAGAGCGGTGGAACCGTACTTGTAACGGTGCCAGGCCTGACGCCCATTGATCATCATCAGGAATATGAAACCTGGTATTGGTCGCTGACGGAAGCTTCCGCTCGCCGATTGTTCTCGGATGTCTTTGGGGCGGACTCGACGCATATTGCTGTCTATGGAAACGTCTGCTCTGCGGTATGCTTTCTCGAAGGTATTGCTGCGGAAGAGCTCAAGCCAGAAATGCTACACGAGCAGGATCATCACTTTCCTGTCACCATCGGGATATGCGCCACAAAGGGCTAATAGAATGGCTTGGACGCTCAAGACAAGGTTGCGCCGCGTTTTACGTCGCTGCGTCTTCAAGCCGGTGATCCTGATGTACCATCGCATCGCTGCAACGGACTTGGACCCGTGGGAACTCGCCGTTTCGCCAACCAATTTCGAGAAGCAGGTGCGGGACCTCGCAAAGACGAGACGTGTGCTGCCGTTGCGCGAACTCGCATCGAGGCACATTGAAGGAAGCCTTCCACCTGACGCTGCAGCCATTACTTTCGACGACGGCTACGCGTGCAATGCCTTAATCGCGGCGCCTGTCCTGGAAACGCTCGGTCTTCCAGCTACGTTCTTTCTGGTAACGTCCATGCTCGGGAAAACCGACGAGTTCTGGAACGATGCTCTCGAACGGGTTATCTTCGATCCTAGGGCCGCAGGACCAGCCTCCATCGTCGTCGCCGGTCGCGATGCTCATGTTGATCTGAGTGAACAGGCCGATGACTACCAATTGGGCCGAGGTTGGCGAGCTATGCATGAGCCGCCCCGAACTGCGCGCGAACAGGCTTATCTCAAGCTTTGGAAGGTTCTGAAGCCGGCCTCTTTTGATGTGCAGTACCAAGCAATCGAATCACTCGCTCGCCAGGTCGGCAGTGACTTGGCACCTCGAACCAGCCACCGACCCATGACAATTGATGAAGCCCGAATGCTCTCGCGAAGGTCGCGCTTGGACATTTCAGGTCACACGGACACCCACGTTTCCCTCCCATTGTGGGATCGGCACATCCAGCTGAAGGAGATCCAAAAAAGCTGCCGGACGTGCGAGGACCTGTCGTCCCGCCCATGCACCACATTCGCCTACCCCTATGGCGACTATTCCGACCTGACCATCGAATGCGCAAAAGAGTCGGGGCTGGTTTGCGCCGTGTCGGCCTACCCCAGACCTGTGGCGAACACGGACCTCCCTCTGGTGCTGCCGCGGATCATGATGACGAACAAGAGCATTGTCGGATATCTGGACGCAAATTGATGCATAAGCCCATGTTCGGCGAGCGCGGTCGCGGGGTCATTGTTCAGCTCGTGATCTGGCCTTCAGTCGGGTCGAGGTCACGCCAGTCTCCACGATCGGAAGTACGAAATTCTGCGCCATCAAGGCTTGGCAGATCTGCTTCTTGAGCAAAGGGCCCACCGAGCGCTCTCGTAGAAACTTTGGAAAAGATGAGATAAGTATCTTCTGAACGATTAAATGTGGGGTCGTTCCAAAAATCATAGAAAACGGAGCTCTTTTGAAATAAGTCAACAACACCTCTCGTAAGTATCGCTCGATGTTCATCTCCCTAACACGTGCACTAGAGAAATTCTGGTCAACGAGGACTTCAATTGTTCGACCTCGGCTCGATCGGAGCGAACGACGGCAATGAAAGACCTGATGCCTGGACCAAGATTGATCTGCGGAATGGCTCCGGGAATTCGGACGACCCGCGGGGCCACACTTCCAACAATGCCGATGATGTCGGACGCATTAGCGGTAGCGGCGAGACGTTCTGTATGGTCCAGCACGTCGTTCACGAAAGAAGGCCCGCAGTGAGCAATCGTGCCAATTTTTTCTATGAACTCTTGAAGGTGAGGTTTCAGTGTAGGCCAGCAGGTTTCCCAATTGGGCCTGAAGTCGCCTAATCCGATGGGAATGGCGTCGAACAAGGCTGCTCCGATATCAGAAGCTGCCAAGGGCTCGGCAGGAAGAACTTGCATTCCTCTCAAGACGCCCTGGAGTGAGTGCTTGCGTGCGATTGCAAGACCCGCCAACCAACTGGCAAAGCGATATGCCGCAGCGGGGAACTCTGCAGGGGATACGCCTTCGGCATACATGGGATGGGGTCTTGGAACTCGGGGATCGGGGCCGTGCCCGCGGGCGATGACGATGAGACCGTCTCGAAACTCCTGCTCGTAATAGGTACTGAGCGAGGATTCTGTTTGGCGATAAAAGGCCACGAACTCATCAACGCCCCCGCAGAGGGCGCCATACCGGATGACACGTTGCCAGAGATCCCAGTCTGCGCAGCCCATCAATGTTTCATCAAAACCGCCAAGCTCGTGAAAGGTCGAGTTTTTCAAAATGCATGCATGGACCATAAACGTTGCCGTTGATGCAAGGCGATGGAATAAGTCGCCCCCGGGCAGGTGTACCTGCGATCGATCCTGGCTGCGGCTCCCGCACACGCGAAGGCCTAAGGCGTGCACAAGATGCACATCCTGGCCGGCAACGCGCAATAGGGAGCCAAGGGCATTAGGAGCGAGCCAGTCGTCGCTGTCGAGAAAAAGCAACCAATCTGCCTTTGCTTTTGCCGCCCCTGTGTTTCTGGCCGAAGCAGCACCTCGCTGTGTCTGCAACCAGAGCGAAATTCTGGGGTCATGGGACGCGAGATTCTGAAGCACGGCGGGTGTTCCATCGGTTGACCCGTCGTCAACGAGAATGGCTTCCCAGTCGGCGAGGGATTGCGCCTTAAGTGAAGCCACCGCTTCGAGGATTAGCATGGGCTGATTGTGTACGACTATGGAAGCCTGCGGCATAGTGGTCCTGTCCAAGGCATCCGGACGCTCGTGACCTTTTGAGGATATCGCGAACAGGATGGTGAGCGCGCCTTCGCGGCGGCCATTAGTCCGTAGAAGGTTAACTTTTTCTCCGGTTCAAGATGGCAAAAGGCAGCTCAGCGGCCGATGGTGCGTCGAGGGAGTATTCCGGCGTGTGGAGGTAGCCACTTAGATCCCGCGCGAACGCCAGGATCCGACTCTCCGCGGCCGCATCGACATCACAACAGCTTGTGGAGCCTCGCCGACGTCCGAATTGGGGTCGCGACTTGCTCTGCCTCCGAAACTTGAATGTCGCCAACGGGTCAGCAGCGCTGGTCGCGCGCATGTCGGATTTTTGAACGGAAAACGGCCCCCGAAGGTCTCGGAAGGGCTCTTTCCGGATGTTGACGCCCCCTACGAACATGTAGGCGTAGAAGCCGAATGGTATCGCCCGACTGAATGGGACTATCGGCAATCCGGAGCATCCGAGCCAATTCGCGCTTGCCACAAAGTATGATGCGGTGCACAATCGCCATCGAAACCGAAGGACCGGGCCGGCCGATAAGCCGTATCCAGGAAACGCTGAAGTTGAACCTTCCCATACGTGAGACCTGGCTGGACACTGCCAAGGGCTTGGGAATCACCCTCGTCGTCATGGCCCACGTCCTCGACCACAGCACCTGGCGCTGGGCGCACCCGATTTACTTTACGGCATCGCTGTTCTTCATGCCGTTCTTCTTCATCATTTCAGGCTATCTTTTTGCCGTGACGGAGAGGAAGGCGCTTTTCCGGAAGCGCGTCCAGGGCCTGCTCATTCCCTATGTGATGTTTCTCGGCGCGATCATGGCGAGCGTGCTCGTTGTGGACTTTTTGCGCGGCGACACCCCGGCGCCCTGGCAGATCAGGGAACTCATCACCGACGCGCTGCTGGGCGGACGGCACCTGACGCGCGAACTCGGCGTGTTCTGGTTCGTCACCTGCCTCGTCGCCACGCAACTCGTCTACAACGAGGTCGCGATCAGGACCAGCGGACCGACCGATCCCGGCATGCTGATCTTTGTCGGCGCATCCGTCGGCCTCGCCTATTCAATCCAGGCCTACTGGCAGGAGGTGCGCGCGCCGCTGGCTCTGACGAACGTGCCGCTCGCCATCGGCGCATTCTGGTTCGGACATTTCCTGCGCGAACGCGGCATGAGCGCGCTGTGGTCGGCGGTGTTTGTCGTGGCGGTTGCCGGGGTCGCGCTCGCGGCGGCGCGGACGGGTTCCGACTTTACCTTCAGCATGAAGAACGCCATCTTCGGCCCGCCGCTTCTCGGCCTGCTCGTTGCATTGGCGATCTCGACCTTTATCCTCGGCCTCGTCCGCTTCATGGCGATGCCGAGCTTGCGCATCGCTCCGTTGGCGGAAATCGGCGCAGCCTCCCTGGTGATCATGTTCGTCCATCAGTTCGTTCATTTCACGCTGCGGGACTTCGGAATGTCTTCCGAGTTGGTGCTGATCGCCCTGTCGCTCGGACTTCCCTATCTGCTCTATCGCGGACTGAGATCGTCCCGGATACTGTCGCCCTGGTTCATCGGAAGCGGAGACCTGGCGCTCAGCATCCAACTGATGAGGCGGAGCCTCGCCTTCCGGGCAGGCTGAGCAAGAACGCGGATCGTCTGCCTTGCCGGCCCGTTTCGGCCGAGCGTGTGGGCATCCGAGTACGATTCCGGGCAGACCTTCCTGGCCCCTGTTCCCGGGAGCGCGGCGGGCGTATTCTCCCGGTCCGACGGGTCGAAATCATCAGGGGAGGAGATTGCGATGGCTGAGGCAACGCGCCACGACGCCTGGCAGGCCGGGGATAGCTACGACCTCTATATGGGACGATGGAGCCGTCAGATCGCTCCACCGTTCCTGGCTTGGCTCGATCCGGCGGAGGGTCTGGACTGGCTGGAGGTGGGTTGCGGAACCGGGGCGCTGTCGGCAGCCATCCTGGCGCGCTGCAATCCCAGGAGCCTGGTATCCATAGACCTGTCGGAGGGCTTTCTCGCCAAGGCGCGCGCGAACGTGCCGGACGAACGTGTCGCGTTTTTCGCAGGCGATGCGCAGGCCCTGGCAGTCGAATCGGGCGGCATGGACATGGTCGTTTCGGCGCTCGTTCTCAACTTCGTTCCCGACAGGCAAAAGGCGCTCGCCGAGATGCGGCGGGTGGCCCGCCCTGGAGCGACTATTGGATTCTATGTGTGGGATTATCCCGGCGGCGGGGTGGAATTCATGCGGGCCTTCTGGACCGCTGCGACGGCGCTTGACCCCGGTGCCATCGACCTTACCGAAGACAGGCGTTTTCCATTTTGCACACAAGATGGATTGACCGATCTCGCGGAGAAGGCAGGCCTGGGCTCCATCGACTCCACCCGGATTGAAATGCCGGCCGTGTTCAAGGACTTTGAGGACTACTGGCGCCCCTTCACCCTGGGTGCGGGACCGGCGCCCGGCTACTGCATGAGTCTCGACCCCGCAGCTCGCCAGAGATTGATGGAGAGGCTCCGCGACAGTCTGCCGCGCGGCGAGGGCGGGTCCATTCCCCTGAAAACCAGAGCCTGGGCAGTCAAGGCGAAGGTGCGCTGATGACCGGCAGCCATGTCGCGCCAAACCGGCAGGCGGCCAATCATAGACTGCCGGCGCAAAGTTCGGGTTGACCGGCCTTGTGCGCGAAGCGACTATTCGTCTGGACAGCCGAGATGCAGATTGCGCGAGGAGATTACGATGGACGAGCCCGATCGCTGGCGTCACATGTCGAGCGCGCCAAGGGATGGCAGCCGAATCCTGGTCACAGTTCGGCCGTCTGAGCAGGGGCCAGCGGAAGTCGACCTGGCTTACTGGTCTCGAGCCGACCAGTTCGGCAGCGAAGGCTGGCGCGCTTCCGACTCGTCGCCCGGACGCGTGGTTGAATACGCCGAGCCCGAGCTGAAATGCTGGATGCCACTGCCGACAGCCAATCTGAGCAAGGGTTCATTGCCGAGCCCCTGGGACGAAGAAGATGTCCCGCTGCTGGATGGATCGGGGATATGAGGCTGAGCGCGATCGTCACAGCTGCCAATCTCCCCCCAAGTGGGGGAGATTGGCAGTTCGCCCGTCGGCTCCTTCTCTTCAAGCTTGCTTAGAACAGGAACGCAGCCGTGGCCGGGTTCGCGCCCGTACGGCCGTCTGATGAATCCATGCCTCGAATGAGCTCGAGGTCCTTTGAATCCAGCTCGAATTCGAAGACGTCGAAATTGGCGGCAATCCGATCCTGGTGGATCGACTTTGGAATGACGATCAGCCCTTCCTGAAGATGCCAGCGGATGATCACCTGCGCCACGGACTTGCGGTGTTTTCCGGCGATCTTTTCGAGGGTCGGGTCGCTCAACAGCCGGCCGCTGCCCAGCGGGCTCCAGCTTTCGATGCGGATGTTGTGCGTGCTGTGAAATTCTCTGGTCTGGCGCTGTTGAAACCGGGGATGGAGTTCGATCTGGTTGACTGAGGGTGTGACACCAGTCTCGCCGATGATCCGCTCCAGATGGTCCTGGTTGAAATTCGAAACACCAATCGACTTGATCCGGCCGGATTGCCTGAGTTCGATCAGCGTCTTCCACGCCTCGACATATTTGCCCTGGCTGGGCACCGGCCAGTGGATCAGGAACAGGTCGATCTGTTCGATGCCGAGCTTGTTCATCGTCTCGTCGAAAGCCCGCCGGGCGGCGTCACGCTGATGCGCGCCGTTGCGCAGTTTCGAGGTGATGAACAGTTCGCTCCTCGGCACGCCAGCCGTGCGGATCGCCTGCCCGACGCCTTCCTCGTTCTGGTAGCCTTCGGCGGTGTCGATCAGTCTGTAGCCGGCCTCGATTCCCCAACTCACGACTTGGGCCGTAATGGCTGGATCGACCTGCCAAACGCCAAGGCCGATCTGGGGAATGGCTGAGCCATCGTTCAATGTGATCTGCTCAGCTTTAGTCAGGGTAATTTGTTCAGGCATGCTCAGGTCCTTCTGCATCGCTCCGCCCAGCGCAGTGCTTATCTAGGCGCGGCGTCCGCCAATGCGAGTCGACAGGTGGAGAAAGTAGAAGTGCGCCGTGAAGCCGGGATGAGATCCGGTTCGAACCGCCCAGCGTTTCCAAACATGGTTCCAGAGATCAATAAATTGGACCGGGGGATGGCACGCCAATCCGGATCGATCTCGAAAAATCTGGCGAAAGGCCCGACTCCCGCGCACGGCCGTCAATGTGGGCTGCCTCCCTCAAAACCGACATCGGCAAGCTGACATCGAGCGCACCCCGTGCATACGCATATTCGGGAAGATAGCCGTTAACGATGAGGCGCCAGTCAAGAGGCACCACGTCACCGACGGCTCGCATCATCTTGACGATCGTGGTCGTGCAGTTCGTCGTGATGGAATTATAGAATTCTGGAGTCGTGGAAAGTGCATTTGCGTCCAAGACGTATTCCAGCAAGAGCGCCCGGGCCGCTTCCGGTGACACTTTTAGCCGATAGATTTGGACATCCTCTCCGCGAACGTTTGACCTGACGCCGACGACGTCTCGCTCATCAGCCGCAATAATGACCAGGGGATTGCTCTTGAACAGGTCTGCCATGGGTGAAAACTTGCCGCCTCCATGGCGCCGCACCTCAATCGACCAGGCAAGATAGTCGCCTCCTGCAAAGCCGAAGCTTATGATGACATGGGCGATTTTGGTCCCGGACCAATAAGACATGAAGAGATCCACCGTCTGAACGCTGGAGAGGTCGTAGGTCCGCGTTGTCCAGCGTTCGGTGAAATCAGTAGCGCTACGCCACTCGAAGTCGCGCACATCAGTCAGCGTCAACAGGTTTCCGTCGCGTGTGCCGGTTACCTGACGGGCGACGTCGGGCGCCCAGTCCGCGTGATCGAAAGGCCTGATGGTGCTCCACCAAACCAGAACCACAGCTAACGCAGCCGCAAACAGGACAAGCGCCCTGATGCGAAACCGGCTGAAGAGGGCGATGATAGTGGCGAGGCCGAACAAGATGAACAGGACGCCGGCCAGAGCCCGTCCAAGCTCAGCCACAGGCAGACGATACCACATGGCAAGTCCGGCCCAGGCAGTCAGGATTGCGACGGCCAGCGAAAGGATGATGGCAAGCGAGATCCGAGCGATGCGACGCATTTATTCCCCCTCTGGCAGTCTGTCATTGCCTGGATGCCATTTCTCACGGAACGCTCGAAGACAACAACTCTACATGTCCATATTGGAGCACCAATCGGTCTGATACCATTTTTGCCGCGGATTTCGCAGGCGTGGAGCGAGCGAGAAGGTGCCCACGCGAAACGGACGCGCTCGGCATCGGCCGTTCGATGAAGTGACCGCGCGAGCTCACGGGCCCTAACAAGTTCCTTCATCCATCCATCCGTACCGCAAACGCCCGTCCATCTACCCGGAACAGGTTCTCTCTGTTCCAGTCCAACAAAACCGATACTCGCCTCGCTGGAATATCTAACGCGACTCCGTCATGATCTTTCCGCCTTGCCGAGCGTCGCTGCCGAGCGCGGTGACGCCGACGCAGGTCATGAGAGTAGGCTAGGCCAGTGCAGCGGATCCACCCGACGACCTTTCTTTTTGCGGCCCGAGCCCTGCGCGATATGGGCGATGGGTTCGTGGCCGTTCTGTTGCCAGTCTACCTGCTCGCATTGGGTTTCACGCCTCTGCAGGTCGGCATCATCGCGACCGCATCGCTACTCGGTTCAGCGCTCTTGACCATCGCCGTCGGAGTCCTTGGTGCCCGACACGATCACCGCCGTCTCCTGCTTGCCGCCACCAGTCTGATGGTCGCCACGGGTGTGGCCTTTGCCCTGGTTCATGACTACGCGCTGCTTTTGGTGATCGCGTTCGCAGGCACCATCAACCCGTCGGCCGGCAGCGTCAGCGTGTTCGTGCCATTAGAGCATGCCGTGCTCACACGCGAAGTCACTGATGCAGCCCGGACCAAGATGTTCGCGCGTTACAGCTTGGTGGGCGCGCTTGCAGGCGCCGTTGGCGCACTCGCTTCGGCGACCCCTGATCTTGTTGCTCCATCCGGCCTCGACCAACTCACCGGCATCAAGGCCATGTTCGTGCTCTACGCGTTGCTCGGCCTGCTCGGCGGCCTCTTCTACGCGCGGATCCCGCAGCGCCGTCCCACGTCGGACACAGGTACCGCGTCCGCGCTCGGCCCCTCGCGCAATATCGTTCTCAAGCTTGCGGCTCTTTTTAGCCTTGATGCTTTCGCCGGCGGCTTTGTCGTCCAGTCGCTGCTTGCCCTATGGCTGTTCGAAAAATTCGACCTGTCGCTTTCGGAAGCGGGATTTTTCTTCTTCTGGTCCGGCGTGCTTTCGGCGTTCTCATTCCCCGTTGCAGCTTGGCTGTCCCGGCACATCGGACTCATCAACACGATGGTGTTCACACACATTCCGTCCAGCATCGCCCTGATGCTGGCGGCGCTTGCGCCGACGCTACCTCTGACACTGGCCCTGCTGCTGGTCCGCGCTGCGCTTTCGCAGATGGACGTCCCGACGCGCTCATCTTACGTCATGGCCGTTGTCACGGAAGCGGAGCGGGCGGCGGCCGCGAGCTTCACATCTGTCCCGCGCAGTCTGGCCGCGGCAGCCAGTCCGGCGCTGGCGGGCGCTCTGCTTGCTGCCTCTTTCCGAGCTTGGCCCCTCCTCATCTGCGGTGCATTGAAGATCATTTATGACCTGCTGCTGCTGCTGCAGTTCCGGCACTTGAAGCCCCCAGAGGAGCGGTGAGGCCAGCCTTGTCGGTTTGGGGCGTTTAGCCAGGAGGGATCGATCGCGGCGGCAAAGCGTTTGAAAGGTGTCGACCGTTTTGAGCTGGCTCGGAGCGTGAAATGTCGCCTCGCTTCCTGCTGACGTTATTCGCCGCCCTTTATCCGGCATCATCGGTGCACGCCGGTGTCGATGTCGAGCGCGCACTGGAAGCCTTCCACAGCACCTGCCTGGCACACGGTGACCGCTTCGACCGAGCGGGTCACGACCGCGACGAGTTTTGGACGCGATTTCAGCAGACTGATCAGCTGGCTGCGGCAGAACACCGTGACAAGGCTCGCAGAACGTTCGCCGCCTGACTACACCACCGAGCGATCACGGGTTCCATCCGCCGCTGCCGTACTGACGGGTAATGATCTCGAGAAGATGACCGTTCGGGTCCTCGAAATAAACGCCGCGGCCGCCGTCGTGGTGGTTGATCTCGCCCAGCTGCGTCCGGCCAGGATCAGCCCAGTACGAGAGGTTCCGTTCACGAATCCTGGCGAAGATCTCGTCGAACTCGGCTTCGCTGACCAGGAAGGCGTAATGCTGCGGCCTGATTTCGCCTGAGGTATCCATATAGTCGAGGTTGGCACCGTTTTCGGTGGTGACCATCTGGAAAGGACCCCAGCGCCTCGCGGCTGGAAGGCCAAGCATTTCCGCCAGGAATTTTGCCGACGCCTCGCTGTCGCGGGCCGGCAGTATTGTATGGTTGAAATCGATAGCCATGCCGTCACTCCCTTTAATTTCTCCTCGCACGTCGTTGTTCCGCGACTGAAGCGGTGCTGCACGAGATGGGGTCGATGGCCATGATGCTCAAGCCGGCGTGGCAACCTGCCCGATGACCTGCACGGGCTCAGCTTCATGAATACGGACGATGATCATTTCGCCGCTATCCGGCACCTCGCCGGTCAAACCGGTGATGTTGACCTGATGCGTGACAAGCACCACAGGCCAGCCGAAACGCTGCCCGCGGAGCCAGGCCAAAAGGGCAGCGGTGCGCACTTCTGCGGCCGAACTGTCGCCAAAGAAGGAATTGAGCAGCTCAACAGGCACGACGTCGCCGATCCCGAGCAGGCGAGCGGTATCCAGGCAGCGACACCACTGGCTCGAATAGACGGCTGCCGACGAGATGCCGTTCGCACGGAACAGGTCGCCGATCGCGCCGGCCTGCGCACGACCTTCTTCCGACAGATTCCGCTGGGTGCTGCAGTCACCGAGCCTGAAGCCAGGCGGATCGCCGGAGCCTGGGGCCGCGGCATGGCGCAGCAGCGCAATGGCTTCTCCGGATCGCAGGGCTGCCCAGAGTGGCCCGGAGGCTTGGGCCGTGCCGAAGGCAGCCGCTCCGAGCGACAGGACAAGAAATCGCCGACGTCCAATTCGCATCTTGCTTCTCACCTTATCCGATTAGCAGCCTGACGCGGACCAGCACTTCATTCCGCAGGTAGCGACATAAATGTTGGTGTCGACGATTTCAGGACCGATCAGGAGCTGGAAAGATTCCAGCCGCGAGACAGGCCTCGCGTCAGCTTCCGCGATACCCTCCACATCAGCAAGGCGGCGGCCAGGCTGTAGACGCCCATCAAGGCCAGTTGCAGCGAGTAGTCGACGCCGGCGTCGATCAGATATCCGGTGATGCCGGGACCCATCGCCGAGGCCAGAACCATCACGGCCACCACAACCGAGCGGATCGCACCGAGATGCGCGGTGCCGTAGATCTCCGGCCACATGGCGCCCTCCAGGGTCGAGGAGAAGCCGTAGCTGATGCCAAGCAGCGCCATGAAGACGAAGATGGCGAAAGGCGCCGTCAGATAGGCAGCCGCGAAGCATGCCAGCGCCAGCGGCAGAAGGAATAGAGGCAGCAGCTGGACCGCCGAGAAGCGGTCGATCAGCCACCCGGCCAGAAGCGCAAAACCCATCGTCGTGGCGGACAGGACGGCGAAGCCGCTGGCGAAGAGTTGCAGCGGCCAGCCCCGGAGCTCGGTTAGATAGACCTGGTGAAAGAAGATGGTCGTGCAAGGCGGGAGCCAGAACCCCCAGGCAGATGGCGTAGAACGTCGGATCGCGCAGGACTTCAGTCCGCGTCCAGTGCTTCACTGCGCGTTGCGCGCTCGGCTGGGCCTCGCTCTGCGGATTGCGTTCCTTCCGGACCAGCGCACAAACCAGAGGCAAGGCCACGACCAGGATGAAGGCTGCGCAGACGAACCAGCTTCCCCGCCAGCCGACGAGGCCGGCCACGAGGACGAACAGGAAAGGTAGCAGAGCGCCGCCGAAATGAAAGCCAAGCGTGACGACCGAGACGGCGCGGCCCCGGTTCGCGGCGAACCAGCGACCAGTCGCCGTCAGAGCCGTCTGGGTTATCATCCCCTGGCCAAAAAGGCGCAGCAAATAGAGCGCAAGGAGCAGCGTTGGCAGCGACCCGGCGAACCCCATCGCAATGCTGGCGCAGGCAAGCATGAGCATCGTCGCGATCGCCATGGTCATTGTCGAATACCGGTCCAGCGGCCGCCCCAGGAACGGCAGGGTCGCCGCGCTAAGCAGCGTTGCCAGCATGTAAAGCCCGCCGAACTCGCCGTGACTCAACCCGAACGTCTCGCGGATATCGCCGTTCGACAAGGCGATGAAGAAGGTCTGCCCGAAGGACGAGACGAGGGTCAGCAAAAAGGCGCCCGCGAGCCAGCGGACATTGTTGACGACGAATGCACTGAAGGACTGCATGATCCCTTTGTTTCTCGATAGAGTGCGCGCTTCCTGTTCGTCTTTATCGGCCTCCGCTGCCGGAGGATATCGGCCAGTTCCGCTTTGATCAGAGGCCTGGCTTCACGTTCGAGCCGGTCGAACTTCCATGCCGATTACCAACCAGCCAGTCCGACTTCGGCGTCCTCGCCACTCTGCTTGCGAGTGAAGTCAGTCGGACGCCGTCGCGCTCTTAGGTCAGGCACTCAAAGGCATCATGCCTCTCGCTCAAGCTCAGGTTCGCTATCTTCTCCTTCTTCCCCTCTCGGATTGTATTTGCGGACACCGTCGAATGAGAAAGGCTTTTCGATGGAAGCCGGTCATTCGGTGGATGTCGGCCGAACCGGAACAATGGTATCCTGCAGGGAGCATTCGGGGAGGCGACTGCATTGACCGAGAGCTTGGAAGTCGAAGGGGCGAGAGGTTGGTCGAATCTGCTGATCGCGGCAGAAAGCGGCGATGCGGGGGCCGTTCGAGCGGAATTGGCGGCCGGCGCCAATATCAACGAGGCGGACGGCGGCGGCTGGTCAGCCCTTCATCTCGCAGCCCTCAATGCCCGCACCGCGGCGGTCGAGGCGTTGATCGAACACCCAGCAATCGATGTGAATTCCAGAAACAAATGGAAGAGCACGCCTTTGAGCCTTGCTTCGGCCAAGGGCCACTACGCCCCTATTTTAGCCCTCATGAAACATCCCGAAATAGAGATTAATGCAAGAGCCGACTACTACGGCAGAACGGCCCTTATTGAAGCGGCAAAGAACGGGCATCTGGATGTCGTTAAGTTGCTTGTCGAGAATGGCGCCGACGTGAATCTTACTGACAAGACCGGAAGAAACAACGCGCTTATCGAGGCTATCAAGGGACGGCACTACGAGGTCGCGGGATACCTGCTTGATTCCCGGAAAATGAACTTTCTCAACAAGGATATGAGACTGAACGCCCTAATCTGGGCTGGAAGCTGCCATAACCCTCAACTCATCGAAAAGCTGGAAGTCTCGATTCATACTTTCTTCGAAGGCAAGTGAAGGTCCCGCTTCCGCCGCGGTGACCATGTCCGCGGCCCTTGCACTGGCCGAATGTCTTCGATCGCCGCAGACCGCCTGTGGAACTCCCTTCCAAGATCATTCAACCAATCGGTTGACAATTCGAAAGCGTGCCTCTATATTCAACTACATGGTTGAATTAGAAACGCCCCAGATCGACGCGGTTTTTCATGCGCTTGGCGACGCCACCCGCCGGCACATGCTTCGCGACCTCGCCGGCGGCGAGCGAACGGTGAGCCAGTTGGCGGAACCCTTCGCCATGTCGTTGGCGGCCGCCTCCAAGCACATCAAGACGCTGGAGAATGCAGGGCTTATTCGTCGAGAGGTGAGGGGCCGCACACATATTTGCCGCCTCGAACCCGGACCGCTGGCCAGCGCCCACCAATGGCTCGGCTTCTACGAGCGCTTCTGGACCAACCGTCTCGACGTCCTCGAGCGTCTGCTTCGCGAGCAGGACGCAGGCAAAGCTAGGGATGAATCCGAGAAATCGCCCGCCTCAAAAGAAGGAGACGACCAATGAACCAGATGAAAGCCATCGAAGCCTATGGCGAGCTGACCGAGCCCGCCACGTTCACCATCCAGCGGCTCTTGCCCGGCCCGATCGAGCGGGTCTGGGCCTATCTCACCGAGAGTGACCTGCGCCGGCAGTGGATGGCTGCCGGCCAGATGGAAATGAAGGCCGGCACCTCGTTCGAATTGGTCTGGCGTAACGACGAGCTGACCGATCCGCCCGGCCAGCGCCCTGCGGGCTTTCCCGAAGAGCATCGAATGGAGGGCCGGATCACCGAACTCGATCCGCCTTACAAACTTGCCATCACCTGGGGAAACACCGGCGGGGTTTCCTTCTTGCTGGAGCCGAAGGGCAATGATGTGCTGCTCACCGTCATCCATCGCCGGCTGCCGGAACGCGCAATCCAGCTCAACGTCACCGCCGGCTGGCACATGCACCTCGACGTGCTGGCTGCCCGCCTCGCCGGAAAGACGCCGACCTCTTTCTGGGAGGGCTGGAGCCGGCTGCGGGAAGAATACGACCGCCGCCTGCCGGCCTGACACGATCGCGTCGGCTGAAGTCACCGCCCAGCCTCCACCGGCATCGGCCTTGGAGGCTCGCACACCAGCAACGATGAAACGATGAAACGTGCTTGCATTTCGCAAGCCCGATGGAGGACGTCATGCGCAAATTGATCACCGGAATGAAGGTTTCCGTCGACGGCAAGATGGAGGGACCCGAGGGTTATGCCGATTGGGTCGACGCGTGGTCGGAGGAGTACGGGCTGACGCCGCAAATCGATGCCTGCCTGCTCGGGAGCGTCATGTACGCCGGCTACGAGCGCTACTGGAGCGCGATCCAGAATGAGCCGGACAAGCCGCTGCCGATGACCGGCAAATTGCCGACGCCGGCCGAGCTCGAATGGGCCCGCTTTGCCGAACAGACCGCGCATTATGTGCTGTCGAACACGATGAATTCGGCGGCCTGGCCAAAGACGCGCTTCGTGCGGAGCCTCGAAGACATCGCTGCGCTCAAGCAGCAGCCGGGCAAGGATATCTATCTCATGGGCGGTGCGCGAATGACCGCGAGCCTGATCGATGCCGGGCTGGTGGATGAACTGCGGCTTATCCTCTATCCGCTGCTCGTCGGCGAAGGGAAGGCGCTGTTTGGAGCAACGCAAAATCGTCGCGGGCTTGAACTGCGGCAGGTTCAGCAGCTCACAGATGGGCGCGTGAGCCTGGTCTATGGGATCGGCTAACGCAGCCGGTCTTCGCAGATTTCGCAGCGCTGCCTGGCTGAAATTTTTTTCTGAAAAGCACTTCGCCGGTCAGAGGGAAACCGATAGCCCACCGTCAACGGCCAGCGCATGGCCGTTGACGTAGGCGCCAGCGTCTGAGGCGAGAAACACCACGGCTCCGCCGAGTTCCTCAGGCTGGGCCCAGCGGCCCGCCGGGGTTCGTGCCTCGACCCATTTGGTGAAGGCCTCGTCGCTCATAAGTGCGGTGTTGAGCTCAGTAGCGAAATAGCCGGGGGCGATCGCGTTGACGGTGATGCCGCGACGGCCCAGTTCAGCGGCGGTCGAGCGTGTCAGCCCGTGCAGTCCTGCCTTTGAGCATCGAGAAGAATAGGACTTGCGAAGTTGTAGGATGACCGTATGATCTGACCCGATGATCACGGATCGCCCCTCTCAACGCGAAGCTTCCGGCGCAATTGCTGAGCTGCCTGCGCAGTTGGCTGGTGATGCGCTGATAGACGGCCAGTCGCACCAGGCGGAGCGCTACCTCATCGATTGGGGCCGCGACAGGTGCGGAAGTGCCCGCTTCATCGTGCGTCCAGGATCGGTGGAAGACGTCCAGGCGTTTGTGAGATGGTGCTCGCAGAGCGGTATCGCCATCGTCGTGCAGGGTGGCAATACCGGACTTGCCGGTGGCGCCATTCCAGACAATTCGGACTACGCAGTACTGTCGCTCGAGCGTCTCAATCGGATACGCCGCGTCGACCCGCTCGACTTCACGCTGCAAGCGGATGCCGGGGCCGTGCTGCAGGACGTCAAGGACGCCGCTGAAGCATCCGAGATGACCTTCCCGCTCGCGCTTGGCGCACAGGGATCGTGCACGATCGGCGGCAATGTCGCGACCAATGCCGGCGGCATCAATGTGCTGCGCTACGGCATGACGCGTGACCTGGTGCTCGGGCTTGAGGCGGTCCTGCCGGACGGCACCCTTTGGAACGGCATGAACGGGCTGCGCAAGGACAATCGCGGCTACAGCCTGAAGCAATTGATGATCGGCTCGGAAGGGACGCTGGGAGTCGTCACCGGCGTCGAAGTAAGGCTCTCGCCCCGGTCGACGCAGGTCGAGACCGCCTATGTCGGACTGGGCAGCTTCCGCCAGGCGTGCGAGCTGTTCCGGATGGCAAGACATCTCTGCTCCGACCTTCTCAGCGCGTTTGAGGTCATCGGCGAGGAGTGCCTGCCGCTGGTCCATCTCATCGATCCGAATCTGCGCTCGCCGCTGACGCAAGAATGTCCGGTTCACGCGATCGTCGAACTCGCCTGTGGGCCAGGGATAGATGCCGGCGGCCTTCTTGAAACGATGCTGGCGCGCGCCCTCGAGGCCGACCTGATCAGGGACGGCGTCGTCGCGCAAAGCCGCTCGCAGGCCGCCACATTCTGGGCCATCCGCGGGGGCCTGGTCGAGGGGCAGGCGCGGCGCGGCTTTCATGTCCGCACCGATCTCTCGGTTCGTCTCAGCCAGGTGCCGACGCTGATCGAGCAAGCACGCGCGTGTGTCTTGCGAGACTGGCCTGGCTGGACATCCCTGACCTATGGCCATGCGGGCGACGGCAACATCCATTTCAACGTGCTGCCTCCCATCGATTGCGACCCCGGCGAAGCGAGGACCGTGGGGCAGGCGGTTTTGACCCGGCTCTACGAGCTGGTCGGAGCGCTCGGCGGCTCGTTCAGCGCCGAGCATGGCGTCGGTCGCAGCCGCAGTCACGTGTTCTGGGCCGGCCTGTCGCAACGCGAACGGCAGCTTCATACCGCGATCAAGGCAGCCTTCGATCCGGCAGGCCTGTTCAATCCCGCGTGTCTCATGCCTGGTCCGGGCGATTTGTAGGGGAAAGCCGCATGAAGCAGCGTTCGTCCATCATCGGCAGCGTCGAGGCGCTTCCGCATCGCGTCGCTTCGCATCTGAGCCGCGAGATCGAGGGCGGCGACATCATCCCGGGAGCCCGGCTCCCCACCGAAAGCCAGCTCGCCGACAAGTTCGGCGTCAGCCGCAATGTTGTCAGGGAAGCGATCGCGCAGCTTCGCGCCGATGGCATGATCGAGGCGCGTCAGGGCGTAGGCGCATTCGTCATGGCGCCGGAACAGCGGACCGCCATCCGGATCGACCGTGAGGCGCTGAAAGACCAGCGCAACATGGAGCAGCTCTTCGAGCTGCGCAGCATCCTGGAGACCGAGTCCGCCACGCTGGCCGCGGCGCGCTGTACATCCGATGATCTTGACGCAATCAAGGCTGCGCTGGACCGCATGGGCGGCGAGGAGCGCTGGGAGGATGGCAGCATCGAGGCCGATCTGCTTTTCCATCGGGCGATCGCCCGGGCGACCGGCAATAGTTACATCTACACCTTCATTTCCTTCGTCTGCGAGCAGATCCGCCAGTCGATCCACTATGCCCGCCTCACCAACCCGCTCCACGACCTGGTCGAGGTCAATGTCGCCGAGCACGTGCGGATCTACGACGCGCTCGCCGCGCATGATCCGCAGGCTGCCGGCGAGGCGATGCGCCGGCACATCGAAGGCGCCGCATCGCGCGTAGGCGTCGAGCTCACCGCGATCAATCGAGGCAAATGACCATGTCGCTCGGGCAGACCAAGGCAATCACCGATATCTGCCTGCTCGTAGAGGATATCGACCGCACCATCGACTTCTACACGCAGAAGCTTGGCTACCGGATCAGACGCCGCGCCGAGGGCTTTGTCGATTTTCATTCCGAGCGCGTGACGCTCGCTGCATGGCAATTGGACCACATCAATCGCCACTGCGGCGTCTCGAATGTCCGCTCACCGAAGCAGGCGCACAAGGCATGCGTCGCCATGGAACTCGAAAGCGCCGGCGAGGTCGACCGGCTCTACGCCGAACTGTCGGACAAGGGCGTGCCGTTCGTCGGGCCGCCCGGCGACTATGTCTGGAACGCGCGCTGCGCCTACTTCCACGATCCGGACGGGACGCTGTGGGAACTCTATGCCTGGACCGGCGCGGGACCGGGCGACTATCACGACACGCAAGTGTGATTGGATCGCGACGGCCTCGCAAGAAAGGGCCGCGCCGCATGCAAGCAGTCCAACAAAGGAGCAAGAAGATGAGTGGGAACGCATCGCAGTGGAATCGCAGATCGATCCTGAAGGCCGGCGCCGCCGGCCTGGCGGCTTTCGGGCCGGGACTTCAGCTGTTTGGCGCCAGCGCCTCGGCAGCCGCCAAGCTCGTCGTCCAGTATGACTGGCTGATGTCGAACGGCCAGATCGGCGACGTCGCAGCCGTCGCCAATGGCTACTTCAGTGAAGCCGGGCTTGAAGTGGAGTTCAGCCCCGGCGGGCCGAACGCCGCCACCGTGCCGCCAGTCGTGTCCGGTGCCGCCCAGCTCGGCCAATTCTCCGAATCGCCTCAACTCTATGCCGCGCGGGCGAGCGGCGTTCCGGTGAGGATCATCGCCTGCGGCTATCGCACCGGGCCCTATGCGCTGACGTCGAAACCGGAGAAGCCGATCCGGTCGGTTGCGGATCTGAAGGGGATGCGGATCGGCACGCAGCCGACCGCGCGCTTTGCCATCGACGCGATGCTCGCGAAGAACAAGATCGACCCTTCCGAGGTCACCATCGTCAATGTCGGGTTCGACAAGGCGCCGCTGGTTCGTGGCGACGTCGATGCGATCGGCGGCTGGATCACCAACACGCAGGCGCTCAGCGTCGTCGGTGACGATCGCATCGATCTGCTGTTGTCGGAGCTCGGCCTGGCGTCCTATGCCAATGTCTACTTCGCGACCGACAGCGCCATCGAATCCGATTCCGCGACCCTGGCGAAATTCATCGGCGCGGTCGCCAAGGGGTGGGGCTGGGTCTACGCCAATCCCGAGCAGGCGGTCGACAAGCTTGTCGCGGCCTATCCCGAGATCGACGCAGGCTGGGAAAAGAAGACGATCCCCCTGGTGCTGAAACTGTCGTTCGACGACAACACGAAAAAGGATGGATGGGGCACCTTCGATCCTGCCTCGATCGAGAGCCAGATCGCGCTGCTTGACCAGATTGGCCAATACCCGAACGGCAGGCCGAAGGCCGAGGACGTCTATACGACGAAGCTTCTCGAACTCACGGCGGCTGAACGGCCGAAGCTCGGCGCGCCCGCCTCTTGATGGCCGCGCCGGCCATCGAAACCTCCGGGCTCGACGTCGGCTATCCCGGCCGGCGCTCGCCCGTGACGGTGATCTCCGGCCTCGAACTGACAGTCGAGGCCGGGACGTTCCTGTCGATCCTCGGGCCTTCGGGGTGCGGAAAGTCGACGTTTCTGCGGGTTGTCGCCGATCTTCTGGCGCCGCTCGCGGGCACGATACGCGTGATGGGCGAAACGCCGTCGGCGGTGCGCTCCGGCCGCGGCGTGGGTTTTGTCTTCCAGGACTCGACCCTTTTGCCGTGGCGCACGGCGCGCGAGAATGTTCGGCTGCCGATCCAGGTCGGCCGCCGCAGCCTGTCGCGCATGATAGACGACCGGGCCGACGAGCTGCTCGAACTCGTCGGACTGTCGGCCCTCAGTGAGCGCCTGCCGCATCAGCTTTCCGGCGGACAGCGCCAAAGGCTGGCGATCGCCCGGGCGCTGCTTGGCGAGCCACGTCTGCTTCTGATGGATGAACCCTTTGGCGCACTTGACGAGATCACCCGCGATCGCCTCAACGACGAACTGCTGAACCTTTGGCGGCGGACCGGAACGACCGTGCTGTTTGTCACGCATTCCATTGCCGAAGCGGTCTATCTCGGACAGCGTGTGATCGTGCTTGCCGCCCATCCCGGCCGGATCGTCGCCGACCACGACCTTCGTCCGCTGAAGGGGCCGGACAACAGATGCTCGCGCGAGGATCCGGCGATCGTCGCGGCAATGGCCAGGATGCGCTCCGCCCTCGGAGCGGCGTCGTGAACCAGGGCGCGCTTTCGCCATTCGCACAGGCTGCGCTGCCGATCCTCGGCGCCGGCTCGCTTATTCTCGCATGGCAATTCCTGCTGCCGCTCGCCGGCGTGCCCGCTTACATCGTTCCGACGCCGACCGCGATAGCGGGCGTGTTTGCCGGGAACGGATCGCTTCTCCTGTCGAACCTCTGGCCGACGGCCATCGAGGCGCTCTCCGGCTTCGTGCTCGGCAACCTCGCCGCAGTGCTGCTGGCGATCGTCTTCGTTCACAGCCGTACGCTGCAGGCGGCCTATTTTCCGGTCGTGCTGTTCTTCAATACGATCCCGGTGCTGGCGCTGGCCCCGGTCGTCATCCTCATCTTCGGCCTCGGCATGCTGCCCAAGATCGTGATCGCGGCGGTGATCTGTTTCTTCCCAACGCTCATCAACATGATCCGGGGTCTGGAATCGGCGAGCCCCAGCGAGCACGAGCTGTTCCGCGTGCTGTCGGCGACGCGCTGGGAGGTATTCTGGCGCCTGCGCCTGCCGCGCGCGCTGCCAATGCTTTTCGCTTCGCTGCGGATCGCCTCAGCGACCGCGGTGATCGGCGCGATCGTCGGCGAGTGGATCGGCTCCGACAAAGGTCTCGGCGCGCTGATCATCCAGGCGACCTTCAACTACCAGTCCGACCGGCTCTACGCCGCCATCGTGCTCTCATCGCTGTTGTCGATCGGGTTCTTCATGACCGTCGTCGCCGCTGAGCGATGGTCGGTTCGATACCGTTAGAGGCGGCTGAACGCGTCGGCGACGGACGTAGCATCATTTGTTCCCGCGAAGGCAGGGCGCCTCCTTGAGAGCCGCCCTGTTGCTTGTGTTTCTGGCGATGATTAGAGCTTTCCCGCTGCGAGCAGTTCGCGGGTCCGCTTCAGCGTCGACAGCAGGGCGGCCTTGTAGCCGTTTTCGCTGGCGAACTGAGCCTGCTCGGCCTGCTCCTCGCGACCGTTTGGCTCTTTGCCGCGCAGGCCAATGTAGCAGTAGAAGCGAAGCTGCAGTGCGCCTTCTCCATCTTCGAACAGTTCGTTGACAATCGCTCCCTCGCGCGGACCGGATGCCTGGAAGAAGGTGACCTTGCTTTCCGGCTCGAGCGTGACGATTTCGCGCAGGTCGTGGCCACCGATCGTGGCCTCACGCACGAAGTGGGTAGCGCTTTCCTCCACAACGTCGCAACGGGTGCAGAGACCCGTGACAAGGAACAAGCGGGCGTCGCGTGCTTTCAGCTCGAGACCCTTCCACACTTGAGCGCGCGTCAATGGGACTTCGCCTTCCGGGTTCACCGGAACTGTGGCAGTTGAATAAATCATGATGACAGTCCTTGTGATCAGACAGGGGCTGCGCTTCCGTCAGGCGGAGGCAGCGGTTTCCGAGGCGAAGGCTCGATATGGGCGCAGTGGACGTCCGAGCAGGGCAGTCAGGCGCTCGACGTCGCCGGCCCCAGGCAGCATCCCGTCGGTGAAGAAGCGCTCGCCCATCAGACGCATGTCGTAGGCCATCCAGGCGGGCACGAACTGCTTGAGATTTTGCTCAAAATCCTCGGTATTGTCGCCGCCGTAGTTGATCGGGCGGGCGAGCACGTCTGACCAGATGGCGGCGATATCCGCCCCAGTCAGTGTCTCTGGACCGACGAGGTTGATCCAGTCGATCGCAAGCGGCTCTGCGGCCTGTTCACGGCGCAGCAGCTCAAGGGCGGCGATCTCGGCGATATCACGGACGTCGATCATGGCGAGACCCTTGTCGCCGATCGGCATTGTGTAGGTGCCATAGCCGGTGATGACGTCTTTGATCATCAGATCGTTCTGGATGAAGTAAGCTGGGCGCAAGATCGTAGCCTTGAAGTCCATCTGCTCGATCATTCGCTCGACGCCGAACTTGCCAGCGAAATGGGGCACGTTCACGTAGCCGTCAGCGTGGATCACCGACAGATATACGATCCGCTCGATACCGGCCGATCGGGCGACGTTCAGCGCGACCAAAGCTTGGGTGAATTCGTCCGGAACTACGGCGTTCAAAAGGAACAGAGTGGAAACTCCAGACATGGCTTTGCGCAGCGAATCGACATCAAGAAAGTCGCCTTGCACGACGGATACGCCTGCCGGGAAGTTGGCTTTCGACGGATCGCGGACGAGAGCACGTACATCAGCGCCGCGCTTGACGAGGTGTTCGACGACTTGGCGGCCAATATTGCCTGTGGCCCCGGTAACGAGAATGGTCATGAAATTTCTCCTGTTGGGTTGCTTGACACGGCCAATATGTGTGGCTCACTGAGCGTCCAACAGGCTGAAATTTTAGACGCATCGTCTCGCTGGTGGAACACACATGGATCTTCTTGCCCTCGCCGATTTTAATCTCGTTGCCCGCCACGGTGGTTTCGGCAAAGCGGCAAGGGCCACCGGCCGGCCTAAGGCGACCCTGTCCCGGCGCGTTGGAGAATTGGAAAGCAGCCTTGATCTGCGCCTGTTTGAACGGGGTGCGCGTAGCCTGAAGCTCACCGAAGAAGGACGGGCGCTCTTCGAGCGGACAGGGGCGCTGCTTGCCGAACTGGACGAGACGGCTTCGGCGATTGCCTCGGGCGGTCAGAGACCCAGGGGCAGATTACGGATTAGCGCACCTTTGCTTTTTTCTCAGACCGCAATGGGGAGGATTGCTGCGGGGTTTGCCCTTAAATATCCGGAGGTGAGGCTGGAGGTTACGACTGAGGATCGGCCTGTTGACATGATCGAGGAAGGCTACGATCTGGTAATCCGAGTCAATCCAGATCCCGACGAAAGCCTGGTTGGACGGGCGTTTCTCCGCGACCGCCTGGTCGTAGTGGCGAGCCCTGGCCTTCCTCGCGCGAGTGGTGGACTCGCCGCTCCTGGCGTCGCGCGCTGGGCGGGCGATCGGCAAACATGGCACGTGAAGACACAAGGTGGCCGGTCAACAATTGCAATCGAGCCTGTCCTCGCTTTGTCGATGCTCATCATGGTCCGGGATGCGGTGCGAGCCGGCGTCGGTGCAGCACGTCTTCCCATTTCGTTGGTGGCCCACGACTTGGCTGACGGCACGCTGGTACTATGGGGGGATATCGACGGCCCCGAGATCGCTCTATGGGCGCTCTACCCATCTCGGCGGCTACTCAGCGCGCGAGTGTCGGCGTTCTTGAATTTTCTAAAACAGGCCTTCCCAAATGGGACGCCGGACGAACTAGCCGCCTATATTGGCAGGTGATGACCGGACCCGCGTTCGGGCGTAGAAAGTCCTATGCAACAAAAAAACGAAAACTGAGAAGCGCTTTGCCAGCGTCATGGATGAACTCACGTCCCATGCCAGCCTGCTTAGCAAAATGTGCTGGAACTATGGCCTGTCTTCCGATGCACTTTGTCAACAGAACCTAGTGGTGAAAGTCTGACGCTTGGTGCCGGTGGACGGCAAGAACCGACCCTTTGCGGACGAACAGAGGTGCTCTTCCAAGGTGTTCATCTATGGGCCGACCGTTTCCGCAGCAGGAAGTAGAAGTCGCCCACGAATACGAGCCCAACCAGCATACCAAGCGTAGAGCCGACTACATCGGACCAGCCAATCTCGGACCAACTCAATATGATTTTGGACAGGGCATATAGTGGGATTAGGAATGACAGTCCGGTGAAACAGGCTGTTACCGCAAACCAATTTTTTTCGAAGGAGAGCGCTTGCTGCCTATCAAAACCACGAATTCGAGCGAACCGCGAAAGCAACTGGCTGTAGGGTTCATCGCCTTGTCGTCGCAGGTTCGGAATAATCACCGCGACGGTACAGAGGTAGGCTGCATACATTGCCAGCAGACCTCTGAAAATCCGACCTTGAGGGTCACTGTCGAACGGAGCAAAGCAGTAGAGCGCCCCGAGGAAGGCCGCAGCCAGAAACCCGTAAAGACAAAGCCGGATGGGATGCCACCGGCCTAGCGATGCAAGAAACATCTTGGCCCAAAACCCGCTGTCAGCCACTTTCAGGGAGCTTCTCCCGTAGATGTTAATTTCCGCTTTCCACCCTGAGCTGCCCTACGCGTCGGGTAGCAAGCGTCAGGCTTTCACCACTAGGCGCCGCCTCCGGCGGCTTACCGCCGCGATGCGACCGCGGTGATCGGCGCGATCGTTGGCGAATGGATCGGGTCCGACAAGGTCTTGGCGACGATCGTCGACGCGACCTTCAACTATTGGTCCGACCGGCTCGACGCCGCTATCGTGCTCTCATCGCTGTTGTCGTCGGGTTCTTCATGACGGTCGTCGCCGCCGTGCGATGGTCCGTTCGATATTTTTGACCGGTTGGCTCCGGGGGATGGCCGCTTGGCGTCGCGCAGCGGACTTGCTGTATCGCGCAGGCTAGGGCTGGCCTTCCCTGCGTCGGCCTGTAGTATGACAGTGCTTGCAGGGGAGGAGCTCGAGCGTGGGGTTGGGTCGGAATTTCCGCCGTTGGGGGACGTTGGCCTTCATCGCCGTCATGGTGCTTTCGCCGCAGGCGGCGTCGGCCGACAGCCTTACGCCCGACCGGATCACTGCCGCCCTGTCGAAGCTCGAACTGCTCGCCGAAGGTGTCGTCGCGGACGGTGCCGTACCCGGTCTCGCCATCGGGGTCGTGCATGGCGACGAGGTGGTCTTTCTCAAGGGGTTCGGGCATCGCGAGGCCGGCAAGTCGGAGACCGTCGACGCCGACACGGTGTTCCAGATTGCCTCCCTCTCCAAGCCGGTCTCGGCAACGATAGTGGCGGCGCTGGTCAGCGAGGGCATCGTTTCCTGGGATACGAAAATAGTCGATCTCGATCCGGCCTTCCGGCTCGCCGAGCCCTATCCGACCAGTGAACTCACGGTCCGCGACCTGTTTTCGCACCGCAGCGGGCTTCCCGGCACCGCCGGAGACGATCTTGAGGACATTGGCTACGATCGCGCGGAGATCCTGCGTCGTCTGCGGTTCGTGTCGCCATCGTCGAGCTTTCGCGCCGGCTACTCCTACAGCAATTTCGGACTGACCGAGGGTGCCGTCGCGGCCGCGAAGCCGACGGGCAAGTCCTGGGAAGAGGTCGCCGAGGAGAAACTCTACCGGCCGCTTAAAATGGTTTCGACCAGCTCCCGTCATGCGGACTTCATCAAGCATGCCAATCGCGCTGCGCTCCACGTCAAGATCGACGGCGTCTGGGCCGCGAAGGTAAAGCGCGATCCGGATGCGCAGGCGCCGGCGGGCGGTGTCAGCTCCACGGCGCGCGATCTCTCGCAATGGGTGCGCCTCGTGCTCGGCAATGGGGTCTATGCCGGCGAGACGCTCATTAAGGCCGATGCGCTGGACCAGACGCATGTTCCGCTGATGGCGCGCGGCAAGAACCCCGTCTCAGGCGGCACGTCCTTCTACGGCCTCGGCTGGAATGTCGAATTCGGCCGTCACGGCCTGAGCTGGGGCCATGCCGGCGCCTTCAGCGTCGGCGCCCGCACCTTGGTGACGCTCTTCCCGGAGGAGAAGCTTGGCATCGTCATCGTCGCCAATGCCTTTTCGACAGGCGTGCCGGAAGGCCTGTCCGAAAGCTTCGCCGATCTCGCCTTTGACGGAAGGGTCGAGAAGGACTGGGTCAAGGCATGGGACGATGCCTATGCGAGCCTGTTCGGCCCGGCAATCGCGGCGGCCAAGGCCACCTATGCCGCGCCACCGTCTCCGGCAAGTCCGGCCCGGCCAGCCAGTGCCTATGCAGGCCGTTACTTCAACGATTTCATCGGCGATGCGGTCGTGTCGACTGCGGGAGACGCTCTTGTGCTCAAGGTCGGGCCGGCCGGCGCCCGGTCCTATTCATTGAAGCATTTCGACGGCGACCTCTTCCTGACCTTCCCGGACGCCGAGACGCCGGACAGGCCCTCGGGCGTAGGCTTCGACATCGGCCCCGACGGCAAGGCGTCGGCCATGACCATAGAGTTTCTCAACGATAACAATCTCGGCACGCTGCAGCGCGTCGGAGACTAGAGTTCCTCTGCGCCTTCGTCATCCTGGGGCGGAGCAAGGAGCGAAGCGACGCGGCGCAGACCCTTTGGATATGCAGCGGCCCAGGATAAATGCTGATCTGTAGTGATCCTTCGCGCCCCCTCTGTCCTGCCGGACATCTCCCCCAC